>DATNQI010000046.1 GCA_036704125.1 Pantanalinema sp.
TTCTATGACGCGAACGCAGCCCGCCGGTGCGTTCCGACGAATAATCGCAACACCCGGCCCCGGGGTCAGGAGTTGAACCCATGCACGACGCGCCGACGATCGATCCTTCCTTCGCCCTGTCGGGCGAGGAGCGCGCCATCCTCACCCACCTGAGCGCGCACCGCCCCGCGCTGGTGCAGGCCTTCCTCGCGCACGTCCCCGATGGACGCCGCGGAATCGCCCGGCGCCTGCTCCAGGCCCTGGTGCGCGAGCAGCTGGTCGAACCGGAGCGCGTTCGCTTCGAGGCAACGGCGCGCCTCGTCGTCACCCTGGACGGCCGTCAGCGGATCGAGGCGCGCCTCGCGCGTCGCCTGAGCCTCGGACGCTTCGACCTGGAGGGGCCGATCGTCCATCATTCCCCCGGACGGAGCGCCGTCATCGACGCGCCCGAACACTTGCTCGCGCTTTTCCGGCCGATCCTGCGCCAAGCCTGCGACGCGCCGAGCTTCGCGCGCTTTTCCCGCGAGCTCGAGAACAGCGCCGCCAACTACGCCCTGGCGCTCGCGGGTGCGAGTGAGCGCCGGGCCTCACTGGCAGCCGAGGCCCTCGCACTGGGTACCCGCGACGCGCTGAGCTTCGCCAGTGCCCGCCAGGCGCATGACGCCACCTTCAGCCCCCTGGCCTTCTTCGAGCAATGGGTGGTGGACGGGCACCCCCTGCACCCGGGCGCCAAGATCAAGCTGGGGCTCACCCCGGCCGAGGTCATCGCGCACTCGCCCGAGTGGGGGGCCGAGCCGCTCGTGCGCCTGGTGGCCGTCGAGAAGGCCTCCTGCCGCGTGACCACCGCCCGCGGCAGGACACCCTCCGAGCTGCTAGCCGCCGAGTGGCCCGAGCACGTCCAGGCAGCCGAGCGCGAACTGGCCGAGCGCGGGCTGGCCCCGGCGGCCTACGAGCTTATCCCCGTGCACCCCTGGCAGCACGACCGGAAGCTGCCTTCCATGTACGCCGAGGCCCTCGCCTCGGGCGCGATCGTCACGCTCGACGTCCCGGCCCTGCCGACCCGAGCGCTCATGTCCTTCCGCTCGCTCGCTCCCATCCAGCACCGGGGCGAGGGCAAGCACCACCTCAAGACCTGCGTCGACGTCCAGCTCACAGGCGCCGTGCGGATCATCACCCCCCAGTCGATCCACAACGGCCCGGCCCTCTCGGCCCTGCTCGGCGAAATCCAGGCGTGCGAGGGAGGCTTCGACGGCCGCTTCGTGGTGCTGGAGGAGGAGGCGGGGATCTGCTACGTCGATCGCAACCCCGCCCTCACGGAGCAGGCGCGCCACGCTTCGAGCAAGAGCCTGGCCGCCCTCTTCCGGGAGAACCCCGAAGACCACGTGGGCCCGGGCGAGATCGCCCTGGCGGGCTCCAGCCTGATCGCGCGCTCGCCCATCTCGGCGCGCCCCGTGGTGGTCGAGGCCATCGAGGCCTTCGCGCGCGCCGAGGGCCACCTCGACCCCGAGGCCGCCGCGATCGCCTTCGTCCGGCGCTACGCCGAGATCGCCCTGCCGGGCTTCCTCACCCTCATGAGCCGGTACGGCGTGAGCATGGAGGGCCACCTCCAGAACAGCGTGGTCGTCCTGAAGGACGGCGCGCCCGTCCGGCTCGTCGTGCGCGACCTGGGCGGGGTCCGGGTGCTGCTCGAGCGCCTGGAGCGCCGGGGGCTGACGGTCGCCTTCCATCCGGAATCGGCCACCGTCACCCGGGACGTGGAGGCGCTTCGCAACAAGCTGAGCTACCCCGTCTTCCAGAACCACCTGGGCGAGGTGATAGCGGCCATCCACCGCGCCCTGGGGCCACGCGAGGAGGCCCTCTGGACTCAGGTGGCCGAGGTGGGCCGTTCGGTCTACTCCAGCCTCAAGCAGGACCCTGCGATCGCCGAGCAAGCAGCCTCCGACGAGGCCGCCCTCTTCGCTCCCACCGTCGCGCTCAAGGCCATGGCGACCATGCGCCTCTTGGGCGACGTGACGCGCTACACCTTCGCCCCGGTCGAAAATCCCCTGCATGCCCACGAGGGGGTCGCATGATCGGCCGGCTCGTGCCGCACGATTGTCTCTCGGCCGACGAGGCACGGCTCCTCGACGCGCTCGGGGCTTGCGCCCCCGAGCTGAGAGCCGCCTACCTGGCGGCGCTACCCAAGGCGCGCAAACGAACCCTCCTGCGCCTTGCCGCCGCCCTGGTCCGAGAGGGGCTGCCGGGGGTTGCCGAGCTCTCGCTCCCCATCAGCGGGCGCCACGCGTTCGGGCGCGCGGCGCTGGACGAGCGCCTCGCCGAGCGATACCCGGACGCCGGGGGCCTGCTCGAGGCCGCGGCCGCGCGCGGGCATGCCCCCGACCTGGCCTGGGGGAGCTTCGCCCGCGAGCTCGACAACGCAAGCGCCAACCAGGCGCTCGCCTACGCCCACTGGGAGGGCCGCAAGAAGCAGATCCGCGCGGCCTCGTTCGGCGCGTGCGACGCCCTCGGCTACGCCCTGGCCCGAAAAGCCGCCGATCCGCACTTCAGCGCGAGCCTGTTCTTCGAGCAGCTCTGCGTGGAGGGCCACAACCTTCACCCCGGCGCCAAGACCAAGCTGGACATGGCGCCAGGCGACGTGCTGCGCTACTCGCCCGAGTTCGAGGGCGCCCCCGAGCTGCGCCTGGTGGCCATCCGGCGCGAACACGCCGAGTGGGCGTCTCTCGACGGAGCCACGCCCGACGTGCTGCTCTTCAACGCCCATCCCGAGCTCGCGAGAAGCGCCGGGCGCGAGCTGGAAGCCATGGGGCTCGGGCTCGACGAGGTGGTGCTCGTTCCGGTCCACCCGTGGCAGGCCGCGCACGCCCTGGAGGCGATCTACGGCGACGACCTGAAAGCCGGGCGCCTCTTCCTGCTCGCACAGGCGCGCATCCCGGCGCGTGCGACCACGTCGTTCCGGACGGTGGTGCCCCCCGCGCACCCGGGCGCTTTCGCCCTCAAGGTCGCGGTCAACAGCCAGATGACCTCGACGGTGCGCTCCATCTCGGTCCAGAGCACCCAGAACGCCCCGCGGGTCACGCGGCTGATCCGCGCGATCATCGACCGGGAGCCCACCCTCCGCGAGACCTTCGTGCCGGTCTGCGAGGTGGCGGGCGTCAGCTTCCGGCCCGACCCTCAGGAGGCCGACCCGGCGCGGCGCGCCCTCAAGCTGCGCAACCTCTCGGCCATCTGGCGCGAGGACGTGGAGGCCCTCGTGCGCCCCGGCGAGATCGCCGTGAGCGGCTCGGCCCTGTACGCCGAGTCCCCCCTGAGCGCAGCGCCCGTCCTCGTCGAGATCCTGCGCGCGTTCGCCGCGAGCAGCGGCGAACGCAGCCTCACGCGTGCGGCGATCGACTTTCTGGGACAGTACGCGAGCATCTGCCTGGGCGGCTACCTCACCTTCATGGTGCGCTACGGCATCGGCCTGGAGGGCCACCTCCAGAACAGCGTGCCGGTCTTCGATCAGGGCGCAAAACCGGTCAGGATGCTTTTCCGGGACTGGGGGGGCGTCCGCGTCTACCCGCCTCGCCTCGCGCGCCACGGCCTGAAGGCGGAGCTCTACCCGGATTCGGTGACGGTGGCGCGCGACGCGCGCGAGATGCAGAACAAGGTCTTCAACACCGTCTACCAGAACCACCTGGCCGAGATCGTGTTGCTGCTCTGCGCCCATGCGGGTGTCGCCGAGGAGCGCCTCTGGCGGCGCGTCCACGACGTGACCGAGCGGATCCTGGTTGCGCTCGAGCGCAACCGCGAGGACGTGCCGGCCGTCCAGGAGGACCGCGCGGCGCTCTACCGGCCCGTCGTCGCTCACAAGGCCCTCGCCACCATGCGCCTGCGCCCCGACCACCCCGGTTACTGCTATGTCGACGTCCCCAATCCCCTCGCCGCCTTCGACCGCTGAAGCGCGCGGCTACCGCGCCTTCATGGCAGGCAGCCTGGTCGGGCGGATCGGCGACTGGCTCGACCTGGTGGCGCTCAACTGGGCCACCCTCCAGCTCACCGACTCGGCCTTGCACCTGGCGCTTGTCAACGTAGCCCGCCTCGCGCCCGTCTTCGCCCTCAGCGTGCCGGCCGGGGTCATGGCCGATCGCCACGACCGGCGGCGGCTCCTGATGCTGATCCAGGTGCTCGGCGCAGCGCTCACCCTCCTGCTCGGCCTGCTCGTCCACCTCCAGGCCGCCTTCGGGGCCTTCACCCTGGTGGTGACGCTTCGTGCCTGCTTGAGCGCCATGGACGCGCCCGTGCGCAACGCGCTGTTGCCGAACCTCGTCCCCCCCCGGCGCATGGCGCGGGCCGTCGCCCTCAACGCGGCGCAGATGAACCTCGCGCGCGTGATCGGGCCTGCGATCGCAGGCGGCATGCTCGCCGTCGCCCCGGCGCCATGGCTCTTCGCCCTCAACGCCATCAGCAGCCTGGTGGCGCTCGCGAGCCTGTTCTTCGTCCCGGCCGCCGCGCACGGCGCGCGAAGGGCCCCGGCGAATGGCGGGGTGAAGGAGGCGATCGCCTTCGTGCGCGCTGCGCCCACGGTGCAGTCGCTCCTGGTCCTTGCGATCGCGCCGATGGTCTTCGGCTTCCCCTACACCGCCATGCTTCCCCTGTTCGTGCGCGACCTGACGGGCCTGGGTCCGACCGCCTTCGGCGGCCTGCTCAGCGTCTCGGCGCTGGGGGCGCTGGTGGGCGCGGGGCGGCTGGCCGTCGTCCACGAGGGACAGGAGGCGGGCAAGTGGCTCATCGTGTCGCTCGCGGGCTTCGGCCTCTCGCTCGGGCTCTTCATGCTCTCGAAGGGATGGGTGCCGGCGGTGATCGCCATGTTCCTGGTGGGCCTCACGAGCCAGACCTACCGCACCATGAGCCGGATCACCCTCCAGGGGGCGATCCCGGACGCGCTGCGCGGCAGGATCCTGAGCATCGCCCTCATGGACCGGGGCTTCATCCCGCTAGGCACCTTGCTGGTGGGCGGGATCGCCGAGCGCTTCGGCACCGGCTGGGCGGGCCTCTTCATGGCGCTCGCGAGCCTCGCGCTGACCGGGACCGTCCTCCTGGTGCGGCCCGAGATCTGGCGCATCTCTTCCGAGCTAACCAAATCATGGGATTGATTTAACCTCACCTTGGGAAACTTTCGGGCGCGAGGGGCGAAATAACAGTATCTGAACCCTCTGGCACGAAAGGACGGCACCCCCAATGATGAAGCGCACGATCTCGAAGATGACCGCCGGCAGCTTGCTGAGCCTCTTCCTCCTCGCGGGCTGCGGGACCGTGCCCGGCCTCTCGGTCCAGAACGGCGAAGGCGTCAATTCGCTCGCCAAGTCCACCTTCAAGTACACCCTCGGCGCCGACATCTCGAAGGACCCGGGCGTCGAGATGGACGAGGCCTACAGCACCCAGGCCGCACTGCCCCAGGTGGTCGATCTGCGCTCGGACTTCAGCCCCGTCGGCAACCAGGGCCAGTTCGGCTCCTGCACCTCGTTCGCCACCATCAAGGGCCTGCAGGAGTTCCTGCTCAAGAAGCAGGGCCGCTACGAGGCCCAGGCACCCGCCTACCTCTGGTACCAGGCGCGTCGCCAGACCGGCGGCAAGGGCCAGGACACCGGGGTGCCCACCGAGTTCGCGATGAAGATGCTCGACGCCTACGGCAGCGCCCCCGAGAAGGACTTCCCCTACCTCGAGGCCGCCAAGCAGAAGGACGAGGCCGCCCGCAAGGAGTTCCTCGAGCGCCAGCCGGGTAGCGCCCTCGAGACCAAGGCCAAGAAGAACCGCGTCATGACCGGCTACAGGGTCGTCACCAAGCTCAGCGCCATCCGCAAGGGCCTGGCCGACGGGGTGCCCGTGGTGCTCGCGATGCGCGTCTACAGCAGCATCGGCAAGACCGGCAAGAACGGCATGCTCCCGATGCCCACGGCCAAGGACGAGTTCCAGGGCGGCCACGCGGTCATCGCCGCCGGCTACGACAACGAGAAGAAGGTCCTCATCGTCCGCAACTCGTGGGGCAGCGACTGGGCCGACGGCGGCTACTTCTACATGCCCTACGAGTACGTCAAGCAGGGTCACGTCCGCCTCGCGATCGTCCCCAAGATCTAAGCAAACCAAAATTCACTCCAAAACGACGCCCCCTCGCCAGATCTGGCGAGGGGGCGTCGTTTTGG
>DATNQI010000047.1 GCA_036704125.1 Pantanalinema sp.
GTCTCCTTGAGCACGACGGTGCCCTTGTTGCTGACGTAGGCCAACAGCAGGCCGTCGGCGGTGACGACGGCGCGGGGGCCGCCGAACGTGGCGCTCTGGCCGTCGAAGGCCACGGTGACGCGGGCCTCGGCCACCATGTCCCAGTAGTAGACCTCGTGGCCCCAGCTGAAGAGCACCTTGCCGTCGGCGAAGGCGTAGGGGTTGAGCTGCTCGAGCTCCGAGCAGCTGCTGGGTCCCTGGACCTCCTTGTTGGTGTCGTCGATGCCCGAGACGTGCTCGTTGAGGCCGGCCAGCGCGCCGTTCAGGATGTAGACGTCGTGGAGCGCCTCGTCCCAGAGGAAGAGGCCGCCCGCCGAGCGGACCTTGAGGACCTGGCGGTACTTCTTGTAGCCGTTGCCGTCGGTGTACGCCTCGTACGTCCCGTTGGCGGACTCCTGGTAGCCGATGTTGCCGGAGGCGTCCTTGTAGGGGGAGTAGTACTTCTTGTCCTTGACCACCTGGCCGATCTTCTCCTGGCGGCAGGCGGTGAAGGCGATGAAGCGGCAGTCGGCGTTCCAGAGGCCCGGCTGCGGGCAGACGGGGACGGGGGGCGTGGTGTCCTTGATGTCGCCCGGGTTGATGACCACGGGGCCGCCGTTGGTGTTGCCGGGTTGCGGCTGGGGGTTCGGGGTGTTCGGCGCGCCCTGGGCACAGCCGGCGATCGCCGAAACCGAGAGCGTCAAGGCGCAGAGCGCCTTCTTGGTCGAGTTGGCCATGCGACACACCTCTCTGAGCAGAATCGGATCAAGCGCACACACACGAGGGGAGGAGGGCGCCCATTTGGGCGCCCCCCCGGGAGTCGCTCCCGTGGCTTAGGGGTCGAGGACGGGGTCCGAGATGAGCACGTCGGTGCCCAGGTCGCCCAGCGCGTTGTTGAGGATGACCATGCCGCGCAGGGTCTCGGTCAGCATGTCGTACTTCCAGATGCGGAAGTTGCCGCCGACGCTGGTCTCGAACAGCAGGCTGCGGCCGTCGTTGCAGAAGAGCGGGTCGAGGATGATGTCCTTGCCCTTGCGGTCGGCGCCGCTGATGGTGTCGCCGAGGTTGGCGTAGGGGACGGTGTCGATCAGGCCGCTCTGGCGGTCGAGGACCAAGAGGCGGGTGTCGAACCGGCCCGGCTCGTACTGCTGGTCCACCGGGCGGTGGTTGACGGTGAAGGCGATGAAGCGGCCGTCGAAGTTGATGGCCACGTGGCCGATGCGGTCGGGCCGGCCCGCGAGCGCCTCGCCGCTCAAGGGCAGGAGCTGGAAGAGGTGCGGGTTGATGACGTCGTAGAGGTAGAGCAGCCCGTCGATGTTGACGACCATCCAGCGGCCGTCACCCGAGAGGCCCAGGTCGTAGATGACCCCCCTGCGCTTGTCGTAGTGGTAGCCGTCGTTGAACAGGGCGTTGGCCTCGGCCGCGATCTTGGTGAGCTCGCGGGTCTTGGTGAAGTAGGCGCCGTCGGTCTCCTTGAGGACGACGGTGCCCTTGTTGCTGACGTAGGCCAACAGCAGCCCGTCGGCGCTGACGGTGGCGCGGGGACCGCCGTAGCGCTCGCTCTGGCCGTCGAAGGCCACGGTGACGCGGCTCTCGGAGACCATGTCCCAGTAGTAGACCTCGTGGCCCCAGCTGAAGAGCACCTTGCCGTCGGCGAAGGCCAAGGGGTTGAGCTGCTCGAGCTCCGAGCAGCTGCCGGGCCCCCGGACCTCCTTGTTGGTGGCGTTGAGCGAGGTCGCATCGTCGTTGAGGCCCGCGAGCGCGCCGTTGAGGATGTAGACGTCGTGAACGGCCTCGTCCCACAGGAAGAGGCTGCCTGCCGGCCGCACGAAGTACTCGGCCTTGACCGAGGTCGAGACGCCGGCCTGGGCTCCACCCGCCTGGGCGTATGCCGTGGCGGAGCTCTCGGCCGACCAGTCGCCGGTCTGGATGTCGGTGCCCCCTCCAGCCGCGGCGCTGCCGTCTCCCTCGGCGGTCGCCTCGATGCCGGCGGCGCCGCTGCTGTTGCCGCTGCCCGAGGTCGAGGCGTAGCTCTCGGCATGCACGCTCGCGGTGCTGCCGTCCGGGTTGGTCACGACTTGAGTGGCCGAGATGTAACCCTCGAGCTTGGGCAGGAACTTCAGGTTGCGGCAGGCGCTGAAGGCGATGAAGCGACAATCGGCGTTCCAGAGGCCCGGCTGCGGGCAGGGAGGCACGATGTCGGGCGGCGGCTCATGGAGGCCGTTGGGGTTGACGATCACCGGCCCTTGCTCGCCTGGGGGCGGGGCCGGGGTTTGGCTCGGCGCCTTCGCGCAGCCGGCGATCGCCGCGATCGACAGCGTCAAGGCGCAGAGCGCCTTCTTTCTCGCAAGACTCATGACACACACCTCTCTGAGCGGATGAGCGCGTCCAGCCGAACGGTGTCCTCACACCGCTCAGCGCGGCCAACGCCCGACAAATGCCCGGCGTCTTCCGACGCGCCTGGGGCTGCTCGTGCCCGCGCACGAGGGAAGGAGGGCGCCCGAGCGAGCGCCCCCCAGGGATTGGGGCCCGTGGCCTAGGGGTCGAGGACGGGATCCGAGACGAGCACGTCGGTGCCCAGGCTGCCCAGTACGCTGTTGAGGATGACCATGCCGCGCAGGGTCTCGGTCAGCATGTCGTACTTCCAGATGCGGAAGTTGCCGCCGACGCTGGTCTCGAACAGCAGGCTGCGGCCGTCGAGGCAGAAGACCGGGTCGAGGATGACGGCCTTGCTCCTGTGGTCGGCACCGCTGATGGTGTCGCCGAGGTTGGCGTAGGGGACGGTGTCGATCAGGCCGCTCTGGCGGTCGAGGACCAACAGGCGGGAATCGTACCGGCCCGGCTCGTACTGGTAGTCCACCGGGATCTTGCCGACGGTGAAGGCGACGAAGCGGCCGTCGAAGTTGATGGCCACGTGGCCGATGCGGTCGGGCTGACCCGCCAGCGCCTCGCCGCTCAAGGGCAGGAGCTGGAACAGGTGCGGGTTGATGACGTCGTAGAGGTAGAGCAGCCCGTCGATGTTGACGACCATCCAGCGGCCGTCACCCGAGATGCCCAGGTCGTAGATGACGCCCCGGTTGCCGTAGCCCTTGTAGCCGTCGTTGAACAGGGCGTTGGCCTCGGCCGCGATCTTGGTGAGCTCGCGGGTCTTGGTGAAGTAGGCGCCGTCGGTCTCCTTGAGCACGACGGTGCCCTTGTTGCTGACGTAGGCCAAGAGCAGCCCGTCGGCGGTGACGACGGCGCGGGGGCCGCCGAAGCGATCGCTCTGGCCGTCGAAGGCCACGGTGACGCGGGCCTCGGCCACCATGTCCCAGTAGTAGACCTCGTGGCCCCAGCTGAAGAGCACCTTGCCGTCGGCGAAGGCGTAGGGGTTGAGCTGCTCGAGCTCCGAGCAGCTGCCGGGCCCCTGGACCTGCTTGTTGGTGTCGTTGATCCCCGTCGCGTCCGAGTTGAGGCCGGCCAGCGCGCCGTTCAGGATGTAGACGTCGCAGATCGCCTCGTCCCAGAGGAAGAGGCCGCCCGCCGAGCGGACCTTGAGGACCTGGCGGTACTGCTTGTGGCCGTTGCCGTCGGTGTACTCCTCGTAGGTCCCGCCGGCGGACTCCTGGTAGCCGATGTTGCCGGAAGCGTCCTTGTAGGGGGAGTAGTACTTCTTGTCCTTGACCACCTGGCCGATCTTCTCCTGGCGGCAGGCGGTGAAGGCGATGAAGCGGCAGTCGGCGTTCCAGAGGCCCGGCTGCGGGCAGACCGGGGTCTGCAGGATCTCGCCGCCGGCGTTCTTGACGTGGTCGATGTCGACCACCTTGGCCGTGTCGGTCGGCGCCACGGGGGCCGGGGTTTGGCTCGGCGACTTGGCGCAACCGGCGACCGCGGTCACGGAGAGCGTCAGGGCAAAAAGAGCCTTCTTGCTCGCGTTGGTCATGTCACTCACCTCTCTGAGCTGTGGTTTCAAAGCTTTGGACACACACACACACCTTGGGTGAAGGCGATTCGACCGGGCTTCACCCAGAGCCATCGGCCGCGCAGAAGGACCTCCTTTCTGGATCGGAGGACGGCCATGATGGTGCGAGGTTGTCTGCTATGGAGGTGACATGTTGACTTGAAGTCGTGAGCTTCTTCAGTCCGAAGTATCGGCTGCTTTTGTGTAACGATTTGTAACATCAAGCGACGGTCCTTGTCAACGCATCCCGGTTAAGGCAAGAGATCGCTAGGAGGCAGTCACCGCGCCGTTTTCAAGTGCACAACACCCCCTGTGCATGGTGACCGAGGGGCGAAAAGCGGCGTGGTCAGCACCTCCTGGCCGACGCCGCGTCGCGCCCTCGTTAAGCAATTAATCAAGATTTAATTCCCCGGGGCCGTGGGGTGGCCGGAAGGTGCCGTGGTGACTGGAAGTGGGGGTGCTTGTCTGTTGACGCAGCCAGGCGTCGGGCTTAATATTGCGACACATTTGGCCGTCAGGCCGGGAGCCGGGAGAGACATCCCCGCTCGGGCTCCCGAGAGGAGGTATCGATGATCGCCATGCTGTTGTGTGGGTGCGCCGCCCTGCTGTTGCTGGAGCATCAAAGCCGCCTGCGGACCCTTCGCCGCCTGAGCCTGGTGCCGGTGCCGGTGCGCCGTTCGTAAGCGCCGCCTAGCCAGGGTCAGGCCGCTCCTCCAATCCCCCGGCGACCAGTCGCCGGGGGATTTTTGGCGCGCGGGTGATTCGTAGCTTGCGGGTCACGGTGCGTTCACGGCGACGCAGGACGCCGCTCGTACGCTGGGTGGGTCATGCCGCGGGGTCTCGGCCCCTACCGAAAGGAGACCACCGTGATGGATGCCGTCTTGATCATCCTGCCCTCGAGCGAGCGCTTGCAGCCGCTACTGGGAGCCATCAAGGACGCCGGGGCCCCCGGCGCCACCGTCTATGACAGCCAGGGCCTCGAGTTCCTCGCGTGGCTCGGGGCCTACCCTTCCCTCGCCCGCCAGCTGGGCCTCGAGGGCAGCGATCGCGAGCTCGGGAAGACCGTGCTCGCCGTGGTGCCCGAGGAGGCGACCCCCGGGGTGATCGCCGCGGCCGAGAAGCTGCTCGGTGGCTTTTCTGCCCCCTACTCGGGAATGCTGTGCACCTGGAAGGTCTCGCACTTCCGCTGCTTCCAGGGGGACAAGACCCTCTCGGGGGTGAGCCGATGACCCTGCTCTACCTCGGCCTCCTGGTCCTCTTGGGCTTCGCCTGCGCCCGTCTGTTCAGGCGCCTGGGCCTGCCCGCGGTCACGGGCTACCTCCTGGTGGGGGTCGCCGTGGGGCCCTCGGCCCTCCACCTGGTGGGCGAGCCGACCCTCGGGGCCCTGAAGCCCCTCTCGGCCTTCTGCCTGGCGACGATCTTCTTTCTCTTGGGCGAGGAATTCAAGCTCCAGGAGCTGCGCAAGCTGGGGCCTCGCTTCCTGTCGATCACGCTCGTCCAGTGCCTCCTGACCTTCGTCCTGGTCTCGGGCCTTCTGGTCCTCGCCCGTGCGCCGCTCGAGATCGCGCTCCTGATGGGGGCGATCGCGGGCACCACCGATCCGGCCGCCACCCTCGGCGTCATCCGCGAGCTGCGCGCCAAGGGCGAGCTGGTCAAGACCCTGCTCGCCGTCATCGCCCTCAACAGCCTGGTCGAGATGGTGCTCTTCAACCTCCTCTTGCCCGTGGTCGAGGTCGTGCACCGGGGCTCGGCGGCCTTCGCCTGGCAAGAGGCCCTCCTCTCCCCGCTGCGCGAGCTCGGCGGCTCCGCCCTCTTGGGGGTGCTGCTCGCGCTCGGGCTGCGAGCCTGGTCCCTGACCCCCTACGGCCGCGACAGCCTCAAGCTGCCGACCATCGGCCTGATCCTGCTCGGGGCCGGGGCCTGCGAGGGGCTTCACCTGTCGGTCCTCCTGACGATGCTGGTCTTCGGGGCGACCGTCGCCAACGCCGTTCCGGTCAAGGTCCAGGTCTTCGACCTGGTCAAGGCGATGGAGGGGCCGCTGCTCATCATGTTCTTCACCCTCTCGGGGGCGTCCCTTCACCTCTCGGAGCTTGCGACCATGGGCTGGATCGGCGTCGCCTACGTGGGCGGGCGCCTCGCCGGCAAGCTCTTCGGCGGGGCGATCGGCGCCACGATCGCGGGCGCCGACCCGGCCTGCCGCAGGTACCTCGGCTGCGGCCTGGTGCCCCAGGCGAGCATGGCCATCGGCCTCGCCTTCATCGTGCAGGAGAAGTTCCCGGACATGGCGGGCCCCATCCTGCCGGTCGCCCTCGGGGCGGTGGTGGTCTTCGAGGCGATCGGCCCGGCGATGACGCGCCTGGCCATCCTGAGATCGGGCGAGGATCCGGCCTCGGCCCGGGCCGCCGCTTCCCCCCTGCCGGTGCCGCGCCTGGCC
>DATNQI010000048.1 GCA_036704125.1 Pantanalinema sp.
ATTCGAACTCCCGACCTTCTGGTTCGTAGCCAGACACTCTATCCAGCTGAGCTATGGCCGCACACGTCACCGGGTGGCTTAAACCCGGCGCACTTTTTCCACTCTACTACAAACACTCAAGGCTCGCAAGCGATGCCGAAAGGCTCGTAAGTGAAACTCGGAGCGGAGAGGGGGGGATTCGAACCCCCGATACCGTTTAACACAGTATACCTTCTTAGCAGGAAGGCGCTTTCAGCCACTCAGCCACCTCTCCAGGCGCGAGATCTTAAGACTAGCATAGCCTCACCAGAAAGATCAACGCCTATTCTCGATTGTTTCTGCCTCGACTTTCTCGCCCGGGGCGCAAAGCGGCATGGTTGCTCGATCACGGCGATCGCTCTGGCAAGCATTCCTTGAGGGAGGTAGAATGGGGCACCTATCGCCCTACGGAGGAGATTTATCATGAGTAAGCCCGTCCCCGTCACCGACGCCGAGTTCAAGAAGGAAGTCCTCGAGGCCGACAAGCCCGTGCTCGTCGACTTCTGGGCCACCTGGTGCGGCCCTTGCCGCATGATCGCGCCGGTCCTCGAAGAGATGGCCAGCGAGCACCAGGACAAGCTCAAGATCGTCAAGATCGACATCGATGCCAACGGCCAGACCGCTCAGCAGTACGGCGTCATGAGCATCCCGACCATGATCCTCTTCAAGAACGGCGAAGCCGCCGAGCGCGTGGTGGGCTTCATGCCCAAGGCCCAGCTCGAGTCCAAGATCATGGGCAAGCTCTAGACCAGAGCCCCCTCGAAAGCGCCCCCGGCGGAGTGACCCGCCGGGGGCGCTTCATGTCTCCGGGGTGGAGTACCGACGGGCCTTCTCCCAGGTCACGGCCTGGCGCCCGGTCCAGAACCGCCACGCCCCCGCCAGCGCCGCCACGTTCACGAACACGAAGTAGAAGGGCAGGTAGTGCCAGCGCGCGCGCCGCGAACCCCGCTGCGCCAGGGCACCGTAGGCCGCAAGCAGGTAGAAGCCCCCCTGCAGCCAGAACAGCATCCGGTAGGGCCCGGGCCCCTGCCACGCCAGCACCACGTTGGCCCCGAAGGCGACGGGCAGCAAGAAGGGGACCAGGATCCACCGCAAGAGGCGGTGCGAGACGTACTGGATGGTCAAGAGCGGGCGCGAGGGCCACAGCAGGCCCCGCAACAGGAAAGCCGCCTGCCATCCACCCGCCACGATGCGGGCCTTGCGCTTGAACTCGTCCGAAATCGAGCCCGAGGCCGCCTCGATCGCGTAGGCATCCGGCTCGTAGACCACCCTGAAGCCCTGCTGCAAGAGGCGCATGGAGAGAACGAAGTCCTCCAGGATCGTGTCGGGCGGCAGAGGCTCGTAGCAGGCACGCCGAAAGGCGAGCAGCTCGCCGGCTGCCCCCATCACCGCGCCCATGCGCGAATCCAACCTCTTGAGGAAGGACTCGTAGCGCCAGTAGAGGCCCTCGCCGGCGCTCACGTCATGCTCGCCCGCCAGGATGCGCTTCTCGCCGGCCACGCAGCCCACCTCGGGGTCCCCGAAGTGGCGCATCATCAGGCGCAGGCTCTCGGGGTTCAAGAGGGCGTTGGCGTCGGTGCAGACGACGATCTCGCCCTGGGCCAGGGGCAAGACCCGCTGGATGGCGTGAAGCTTGCCGCGGCGCTCGTCCTCGTGCTCGACCCGCACCCCAAGCGAGGCGAAACGGCGCGCGATCGCGTGGGTGGCGTCGGTGCTGCCGTCGGTGACCACCAGGATATCCAGCTTGCTGCGCGGGTAGTCGAGCGAGAGGCAGTTGCGGAGCTTGGCCTCGATGACGGCCTCCTCGTCGTAGGCGGCGATCAAGAGGGTCACCGTGGGCATGATGGGCAGGATCCAGTGGCGGCGCGCCAAGAGCGGAGCCAGCAGCATGGCGATCGCGCCGTAGCCGAGGTAGGCGTAGAGCCCCCCCCCCACCGAGAGCCAAAAAAGCCCTTCGAGCCACTGCATGGGACGTCCTTCCGAGCATGCGGCGCCTGTGCGCCTGCCGCCACCAGAGGGCCGAGCGACGGGAGCGATGCCTGCCTGTCAGGCAAATCTCGCTCCCATGCTAGACCCCGAGCGCGGCGGGCGCTTGGCGACGATCGCCAAAAAGGATCGGCAGGCGCAAAGGCCCTCAAGGGGCCAAACAGGCTGTGCTACAATCAGGGAAAGCAGGGAGGCAGGCCTTGGAGACGCAGATCACCTACACGAAAGCGCGCACCGCGCGCGCGCGCCTCAGAGGCGCATGCCTGGTGATGACCATCCCGCGCCACTGGCCGAAGGCCGAGCAGAACGCCGCGATCGAGAAGTTCACCAAGTGGGGGCAGAAGCAGACGTCGGCCCTGGCGGCCCTCCCGGTGACCCCGAGCGCCCCGCCCCTCTCGCTCGAGGCCCTCACCGACCTGGTGGCGCGCGTCAACGCCGAGACCGTCCGGGTGCACTACGCGGGGGTGCGAATCGGCAACGCCCGCTACACGCGCCTGGCTCAGGTCAACCTCAAGACCAAGGTCCTGACCTTCTCGCGCCACGCCATCGACGGCATGCCCGAGCGGGCGCTTCGCTACCTGGTCCTCCACGAGCTCTCGCACCTGGTGCATCCCAACCACTCAAGCGCCTACTGGGCCCTGGTCGGCAAGCACATGCCCGATTACCGCGAGCAGCGCAAGATCGCCCAGCACCACTTCGCCCTCGCCGCGCAGCGCGGCGACGCGCCTCTTTCGCCTGAGCCCGAGCCGAAGGCGGCCCCGGCAAAGCTGCCGGCGCTTCAACCGGGGCCTAAGCTGCCGCCCGGCTTCGAGCAGCTGCGTCTCTTCTGAAAGGCGATCAAGAGCGACTAACAAAACTGTTCCGGCCGTTGGCTGCCGAGGGCAGCCAACGGCCGTAACATGCCTGGTTTTGTTAGATGCTCTAAGCGCGCGCTTGCAGGGCGGCGCGCATCCTCAGCTCGGTGGTGGGCTCGACGTACTCGTTGATCGCAGGCTCCCCGCTGGAGAGCCGGTAGGCCTGGCGAATACCGGCCTGCCTCTTGAAGGCCATGATCGCCTCGGCGGTGGCGTCGTCGAAGGTTCCGGTCGGCTGGACCGCGTAGCCCAGGCGCATGAGCGTCGCCTGCACCCGCCCCACGTCCGCGCTCGCGCTCTGGGGGCCGACCGCGCTGTCGTAGGTCGCGACCTCGGCCTCGAAGGCCTTCACGTTCTCGGCGGTGGCAAGCAGGTTGTACCGGGCGGCCACGTTCTGCCAGCCGGCCTCCGAGGACGCCCCCGGTGAGGCAGCCGCAGGCGTCGCGGCCGGCTTGGCCGCGTCGTCCTCCTGCACGGCGGCGACCACGTCGTCCACCCGCTGGACGACCCCGTAAAGCGCTTCAGCCGTGCGCTCGTCCACGTACTGGTTGACGGCGTAGGAGTCGTCCGCCTGGCGATAGGTCTGGTAGAGGTCGTGCTCCCGCTTGAAGTGCATGACGGCCAGGGAGGTCGCCTCGTCGAAGGTGCCCGAGGGGATGACGTCGTAGCCCGCGACCCTGAGCGCCGCCTGGACCTGCTTGATCTGCTCGGGGGTGCCGTGGTTGGGACCGATGGCGCCGGACTGGTAGGTGCCGACCTCGGCGAGGAAGGCGCGGACGTTCTCGACGTCGGGCGCAAGCCGGTACTCGGCCGCGATCGCCTGGGCCTTCTCTTGGGTCAGCTCGCCCACCGCGGCGACGTCGGGCAAGTCCTTCGAGAAGCGCCCCATGCTCAGGGCCGCGGCCGGCGCGAGCAGGGCGAGCGGGGCGCGGACGCTCACCCTGCCGGCGAGGTTCATGAGGCGCTCGGTCGCAGGCAGGATCTCGGCCACGCCGCGCGCGGCGGTCGTCACCTGGATGGCCGCCGGCGCCACGGCGCTCGGTGCGACCAGGGCCGCGTCCCGCGTGCTCGCCCCGGCCGTCTGCAAGCGACCCGCGGCCGTGACCGCGGCGTTGCCCGCCGCCAGCAGGGTGTCGGTTTGCGAGAGCATGGCCGACGTCGACATCATGGTCCCGCCGAAGTTGATGTGCTGGAGGTTCTGGAGGGTCTGGGCCCACTTGCCGGCCCGCGCCAGGTCCCCCCCACGGGCCATGTTCGACACCCGCTCGGCCATCTTGGCGTACTGGGTCAGCTTTGCCGCCTCCGCCGTGTGGCCGAGCTGGGCGAGCTTGACGGCCTTCTGGGCGGTCTGAGCGCCCTCGGCGGAGAGCTTGACGGCGAGCGAGGCGTTCTTGACCGCGCCGGTGAGGCCCGAGCCTGCCTTGAGGGAATTGAAGACGCTGGCCGTGCCGGTCACGGTCGCCTTGGCGGCCCCCGCCACCTGGCTCGGGCTGACGAAGAGCGAGCCGATCTCGACGATGCCGCGGCCGAGCGCCTTGCCGGGACGCCCCTCCTTGATCGCCTTCATGTAGGGATCGACGAAGGCATGGCCGATCATGCCCACGGCCTCGACCGGGTTGGTGACGAGCTTGGTGACGAGGAAGCCGACGCCCTTCAGGGTCTGGATCGGGTGAGTGACCACGTTGAGCAGGCCCTTGCCCATGTCCACGAGGGCCTCGCCGCCGCCGATGAACACGTCCGCCGCGTGCCCCATCAGGCCACGCTTGGCATGGGGCGCCTCGCCCGCCTGCGGCTGCACCAGCGGGCCGGTCGCGGGCGGCGTCAGCGGGCGCGTCGCGGCGCGGCTGAAGGCGGGGTTGTTGCGGACGTCCATGCGGCCTCCTGGTCGATCTCGATTCCTTGAGATTATCGGCTCGCACCGAGAGGGCTTTCGGGATTTAACAGCCATTTAATGGACGAGGGGCGCCGTGGGCGCCCCTCGTGCTGGCTAGTTGAGTTCCTTGACCGCCTTGGCCATCGCCTGGGCGGTGTCCTCGCCCACGTACTCGTTGACGGCCCAGGTCCCGTCGGCGAGCTTGTAGGTCTGGTGCAGGCCCTGCTTGACCTTGAAGTCGATGACCGCGTCCCCGGTGGCGTCGTCGAAGCTGCCGTTCGACGTGACCTTGTCGTAGCCGAGGCGAGCGAGCAAGGTCTGGAGCTGCTTGATCACCGCGGGCGAGCCCGAATCGGGGCCGATGGCGCCGCGGGCCGCGTACTCGCCGACCTCCTTGAGGAAGGCCTGCACGTTCGCAGAGTCGCTCTGGATGCCCCGCTCCTTGATCAGGGCCTCGACCTCGGCGCTGACGGCGGGCTTGGTCTCAGGCTTGGCCTCGGCGGCAGGCTTGGTCTCAGGCTTGGCCTCGGCGGCGGGCTTGGTCTCAGGCTTGGGGGCTTCCGCCGCCTTGCCGGGGATCTGGAGCTTCTGGCCGGGCAGGATCAGGTTGGGGTTCGACCCGATGACCTGCTTGTTGAGGTCGTAGATCTCACGCCAGCGGTTCGCATCCCCGAGCGTCTGCTGGGCGATACGCGCCAGGTTGTCATTCGCCTTCACCACGTAGGTGGTCGGCGCCGCGGGCTTGGTCTCGGCAGGCTTGACCTCGGCGGGCTTGCCGGTCGCCTCGGGCTTGCCGGTCGCCTCGGGCTTGCCGGCCGCCTCGGGCTCCTCGGGGGCCGCGTACTCCTGCTGCGCCTCGGCGATGAGGGCGCTGAGCTCCTCGTCGCCGTAGCCCCGCTCGTTGAGGGCGGCGGCGATCTCGTTGAGCTTGTCCTCCACGTCGGCGCGGGCATTCTCGTGGGAGAGTCCGTAGCCCGTCAGGTCGTGGATGGCGACCAGGGCCGCTTCTTCCATCGCGGTCTGGGCCTTGGCGCGCTCGGCCGCGGTCTTGGCCCCGTCGAAGGCGCCGAGCGCGCCGTCGAGCGCCTCGAGGGAGGCCTTGACCTGGCTGCCCGTGACCCCGGCTGCGGTCGAGGGCTCCGCCTCGCCGACGCCGGCCTTGCGCTTGGCCATCGAGACCAGGGCCTGGGCGGTCGTCTCGTCCACGTACTCGTTGACCGCGGGGGTGCCGTCGGCCATCCGGTAGGTCTGGGTGATGCCCACGCGCTGCTTGAAGTCGATGACCGCCAGCGCGGTGTCCTCATCGAAGGTGCCCGAGGGCTTCACGTCGTAGCCGATCTTGCGCAGGATCGTCTGGAGCTGGGCGACCTGCTCGGGGTTATCGGTCTCGGGACCGATGGCGCCCTCGGCGTAGCTCGCGACCTCGGCCTTGAAGGCCGCGATGTTGGCGGGGGTGTCGAGCAAGCCGTACTTCTCGGCGATCCCGCCGTCCGCCGTGTTCTTGACGTCGCTCACCCGGCCGATGACCGAGGCCGCGAGCGCGGGGCGCGCCAGCTGAACCAGCTCGCCCAGCTTCACGTCGGGAAGGTTGCTCACCAGCTGAGCGCCGGCGCTGACGGCGCGGCCCACCGCCTCGGCGGGCGCCTCCCAGATGCGGCGCAGGGGGATGTCGCCGATGTTGGCCAGCCCCGACAGGCCGTTCTTGATCGCCTGGCCGGCACCCGCGAGGGCCTGGTAGGTGACCTTGAAGGGGTAGGTCGCCACCTGGCCGACCGCGCGGGGGATGTCGCCCAGGCGCATGTCGCCGACCTTGCCGAGCGCGCTCGAGACCTTGTCGCCGACCTGGGCGAGGTTCTCGCCCACGTTCTTGGCCACGTGGTTCACCGCCACGATCGACTTGTCGACCGGGCGACCGATGGCGCGGGCGCCCTTCTCGAGCGGCCGAGTGATGTAGTTGGTGCGCTCGAACTGGTTGGCGATGGTGACCGAGTTGTTCAGCAGGGTCTTGGTGCTGGGCTTGAGGGTGTTGGCCAGAGCCGAGAGGGCGCTGTCGCCGGCCGCCACGCCGAGCTGGCCTGCCATGTAGGTCTTGGCCGCATCGAGGGCGACCTTCTGGGAGGCGCCGGAGAGCCGGTTCTGCTTGAAGATGTCGTCGGCGGCGGCCAGCAGGGTATCGGCCTGCTTGGCCGAGAGGCCGAAGGTCTTGACCGCCGAGGAGGCGTTCTTGGTCAGCTTGATGGGCAGGTCGTAGGCGGGGGCCAAAGCGCCGGCCTTGGCCGCGACCGTGCCGCCCGCCTTGGCGGCGGCGTTCAGCAGGGAGTCCGAGTGCTGAGCCAGGGCCGACATGGTCATGACCTTGGTGCCCGCCTGGGTGGCGACGTTGACGGTCTGGGCGTTGGTGGCCCAGGTCGCGTACTTCATGGCCCGGGCGACACCCTGCTCGGTGCCCGTGGCGGCGAAGCCCGCCGCCTTCTCCATGATGCGGCCGAACTGCTCGAGCTTGGCGGCCTCGCCCACGTGGCCGAGGGCCTTGAGCTTGGCGGCCTTCTCCATGGCCGTCGCGGCCTGGCCGGCGATCTTGCCGGAGAGCTCGGCGCCCTTGGCGCCGAGGGTGCCCGCGGCGGCCGCGGCGGTGCCCACCTGGCCTGCTCCCTTGGCGCCCGAGATGAGGCCCTTGGCGCTGTTGATCACGCCCTTGGCGCCGCTGACCACCTGGCTGGGGCTGACGAAGAGCGAGCCGATCTCGACGATGCCGCGACCGAGGGCGAGGCCGGGACGGCCGTCCTTGATGGCCTGCTTGTAGGGCTCGACGAAGGCGTTGACCAGCGACGCCGGGTGGGTGATGACGTACCCGATGCCCTTGAGGGTCTGGATGGGGTGGAGGATGACGTTCGCGACGCCCTTGACCATGTCGCCGATGGCCTGACCACCGCCCAGAAACACGTCGCCGATGTGGCCCAGCAGCCCGCGGCCCTCCTTTGGCTTGGCCTCGGAGAGAGTCGGCTGCGCGTAAGCGGCCTCCTCGGCGCCTTCAAGCTCGGCGGCGCGGGAGCGCTCGTCCAGCTGCGAGGTCTGGAGGGGCGACGTCTGCTGCGTGCGAGCAACAGCCGTGCGCATCGAGGTTTGGTTGACGTTCCCCATGATTCCCTCCTGTGTGTTTCAGGCGTTTCGTTTCCCGCGCCACCGGGATCATCGCTGCGAGGCAGCCAAGACTTGCGCGGATCTCCGGATCGGCTGAACCTGGTGACGGAGATCCCATTTTCGTTATACCCAACGGCCAAGCGCGACTTGCCTCCGATCCGGGGGATCGGAGGCTAAGATTCACCTAATTGCGCTTTAAAGAAGACTTAAGAGCGGCCCAGGGCCTGGCATGCGGCGCAGCGGCCGAAGATCTTGAATTGCACGTCCAGCACGGCGAAGCCGAAGGCCTCGGCGGCCGAGCGGGCCGCCGCCTCGAGCTCCTCGCCCGAGAACTCGAGGGTCGTGCCGCACTGCACGCAGATCATGTGCTGGTGGGGCGTCTCCTCGCGGTTGAACTCGTAGTGCTTGTGGCCCTCGGCGAAGTCCACCTCGCGCAAGAGGCCCAGCGACGCCAGGAGCTTGAGGGTGCGGTAGGCGGTCGCCAGGCTGATCCGGGGCTCCTCGACCGAGAGGCGCTGGTACAGGTCCTCGGCGCTGAGGTGGGTGCCGCCGGGGAGCTCCTGGAAGACGCGCAGGATCCGCTCGCGCTGCGGGGTGATGCGGTACCCCCGGCGCCGGAGGTCCTTCTCGACCAGTTCGCGCTCGTCGGCTGCCATGCCCCTACCCTTCATGATCCAGCGGGAAGGTGATGAGGAAGGTGGTGCCGACGTTGATCTCGCTCGAGACCACCACGTTGCCGCCGTGGGCGACGATGATGTCCTTGACGATCGACAGGCCCAGGCCCACCCCGCCCGTGACCCGCGAGCGGCTCTTGTCCACCCGGTAGAAGCGATCGAAGATGCGGGGGCGATCGATCTCGGGGATGCCGATCCCCGTGTCGATGACCTTGATCTTGATGGCCTTATCCCCCTCGTCGAACGCGATGTCGAGGGTGACGGTACCCGAGGCCGGCGTGAACTTGATCGCGTTGTCCACCAGGTTGATCAGGACCTGGTGGATCCGGTCGCGATCGCCGCGATAGACGGGCAGGCTCTCCGGGCAGTTGACCACGAGGTTGACGTGGTTGAGATCCGCGTGGGGATCGAGGGTGGTCTTGACCTCGCCGGCGAGCTCGGGGAAGGTGAAGTCGGCCATGTGCAGCGTCGGGCGGCCGTGGAGGTTGGCCACCACCAGCAGCTCGTTGACCAGCCGGGTGAGGCGATCCGCCTCGCGCTGGATGTTGCTCAGGAACTTGGCGCGCATCTTCTCGCTGGCCATCGCGCCCAGCTGGAGGCTCTCGGCCGCCATCCGGATCGAGGTCAGGGGGGTGCGCAGCTCGTGGCTGACGTTGGCGACGAAGTCCTGCTGCATGTTCGCCAGGCGATGGACCGAGGTGAGGTTGTGGATCACCAGGAGGCGCCGATCCTCCAGCGGCTGCGCCGTCAGGTACAGGACCTGCCCCCGCCACCAGTCGGGAATCAGCTCGAGCTCTCCCTCGCCCCTTTCGAGGAGGGCGGCGACGGCCGGGTCGGCGAGCAGGCGCTCGAGGCGCTCGGCGCCCACGGTCTCGGGCTTCTCCCCGGACTCGGCCAAAAGCTGGAGCAGCTGGGGGTTGCGCGAGACGAGGCGCCCCCCGTCGAGCACGGCGATGCCGTCCAGCAGCTTGGGCAAAAGCGAGACTTCATCCTTCTGGGCGGTGGTCATGGGCGTTCCTCTCGTGCGGCCTCGCGGCCCGGAGCCTGGCCCGCGATCGCCAGGGCGATGGCCGCCATGCCGTGGGCGGCCTCGCCGAGCGAGGCGATGCGGACGCGATCGTAGGGGGTGTGGGCGTACTTCTCCTCGCCGGGCGCGTAGCCGATCGTCGGCACCCCGGCGATGGTGGAAACATACCCGCCCTCGGTCGAAAAGCACCACTTGTCGAGGCGCGGCGCCTGGCCGAGGGCCGCGAGGGCCTCGACCGAGGCGACGACCATGGGGTGGCGATCCGAGGTCAGGAAGGGGGGGAGCAGCTTCGGGACTTCCCTGGCGATGCCGGTGTAGGCCGTCTCCAGGACCGTTCGCACCTTCACCTCGGCCTTGAAGTTGGAATCCTTCTCGGCGGCACGGCTGATGAGCGACTGGATCTGCATGACCACCGTGTCCAGGGACTCGGTGGGCAAGAAGCGGCGGTCGATCGATGCGACGCAGCGATCCGGGATGATCGAGACGCGCGCGGGCGCGCACGCGAGGTCGATCAGCGCGACGGTGCTCTTCTCGAGGAAGGGGTGGCTCGGCAGCGTCTGGGCGAGCTCCTGCAGACCCTCGACGATCCCCGCCATCTTGTAGGCGGCGTTGACGCCCAGGCCGGGGGCGGCCGCGTGGGCAGTGCGGCCGATGGTCACGAGCTCCAGCTCGAGACGCCCGCGCTGGCCGAGGTAGACGTCGAGTCCCGTCGGGTCCCCCATCACCGCGAGCGCGGGCGCAAGGCCCATCGCGCCGAACGTCACATCGAAGAGGTGGGCGACCCCGAAGGCCTCCGAGCGCTCGGCCATCACCACGCCGGCGACGATCACGTCCCCCGAGAGGGGAAGCCCCAGCGCGCGCAGGGCCGAGGCGGCGAAGACCTGAGCAGCGATCGCGCCCTTCGCGTCGGCGGCACCCAGCCCCAAAAGGTAGCCGTCCTGCTCGACGGGCTCGAGGGGGGGATGCCCCCAGCGCTCGGGGTCGAGCGGCGCGCGGGTGTCCAGGTGCGAGCAGAACAGCACGCTCGGGCCGGCGCCGCTGCCGCGGATGACCCCCACCACGTTGCCCACCTCGTCGATCCGGCACTCGTCGAAGCCGTGATCGCGCATGGCCGCTGCCACCAGGGCAGCCACGGCCCCCTCGTCGCCCGAGGGCGACGGGGTACGGATCAGCTCGGCGGCGAACCGTTGAAGGTCGGCGCGATGGCGTTCGAGGTGCTCGGCAAGGCGCTGGCGCATCGTTCGAAAATCCCGTCTCGAGAGAAAAAGACAGCGAAAAAGGGCGGATGCGCAGTATACCACCGGCCTCCAGGCCAAGCAAGAAAGCCCGCCGCTCACGGTTGACTCCGCTCGCTTCGGGAGGCTATAGTGGGATCGTAGCAGCGCGCCACATCAGAGCGTGGCGCACAACGGCGAAAGCAGAAGCACACCTTCTCACCCCGCGGCATCGCCAGCAGGGTAGCCGGAAAGAATCTCGCACGACGGGCCCGACCCGAAACGCGAATCTTCCGACGAGGGCAGGTGAGGTCACCTGCCTTTCTCCGTTTTTGAGGAGGAAACGACCATTCTGAGGGAACGAGACACCACCCTGATCAACGACCGGATCCGTGCCCGCGAGGTTCGGACCATCGGCGACGACGGATCCCAGCTCGGCATCCTGCCGACGCGTGAGGCCCTTCGCATCGCGCAAGAGAAGGGGCTCGACCTGGTAATGGTGGCCGCCGACGCCGCTCCGCCGGTCTGCAAGATCATGGACTACGGGCGGCACAAGTTCGAGACCGAGAAGAAGAACAAGGAAGCCCGCAAGAAGCAGCACGTCGTCAGCATCAAGGAGCTGACGGTCAGCTACAAGATCGGCCAGCACGACTACGAAGTGCGCCTGCGGGCCATCCAGAAGTTCATCGCCGAAAACGACAAGGTCAAGGTGACGGTGCGGTTCCGCGGGCGCGAGATGCAGCACACCGAGCTCGGCGCCCAGCTCCTCCACAAGTTCGCCAACGACGTCAAGGACATCGCCGTCGTCGAGCGCGAGCCCAAGCAAGAAGGCCGCACCCTCTTCCTCATTCTGGCCCCCAAGAAGGAGAAGTAAACCCCATGCCCA
The DNA here is from genome assembly GCA_036704125.1 of Pantanalinema sp. Classification (NCBI taxonomy): domain Bacteria; kingdom Bacillati; phylum Cyanobacteriota; class Cyanophyceae; order Leptolyngbyales; family Leptolyngbyaceae; genus Pantanalinema; species Pantanalinema sp. The sequence goes on from DATNQI010000048.1 coordinate 11,674, forward strand.
AGATGAAGACCCACAAGTCCTCGGCCAAGCGGTTCCGAGTGACGGGGACCGGCAAAGTGATCCGCCGCAAGGCTTTCCGCAAGCACCTGATCGTCGGCAAGGACGGCAGCCGCCTGCGCCGGATCAGCGGCGAGGCCATCGTGAGCAAAGAGGACGCCCAGCGCGTCAAGGAAGCGCTGCCTTACCCGCAGTACCTCCGCTAGGATCGGCCCGTCGTCTACTAAGGAGTTAATCGAACATGCCTCGCGTCAAACGCGGTAACATCAACCGCAACCGCCACAAGAAGGTCTTCAAGCTCACCAAGGGCTTCCGTGGGTCGACCCGCAAGATCTTCCGCGCCGCCAACCAGGCGATGATGAAGGCCCTCCGGTACATGTACAAGCACCGCCGGACCCGCAAGCGGGACTTCCGTCGGCTCTGGATCACCCGCATCAACGCGGCGGCCCGCATCAACGGCCTGAGCTACTCGCAGCTCATCAACGGCCTCAAGAAGGCCCAGGTCGAGGTCAACCGCAAGATCCTCGCGGACCTCGCCGTCAACGACGCCGACGCCTTCGCGCACCTGGCCACCATGGCCAAGTCCAAGCTCTCGGCCTAAGCCAAAGGCTCGAAAGGGGCTCCCCGCAAGCGGGGAGCCCCTTTCCCTTTAGGCCGGCGGCTCGTCGGGCGAGCCGTGGGGCGTGCGGACCCAGGGGACGTGCCGGCGGCCCATGGCCCTCCAGCAGGCCCCCCACAGCACCCGGATGAAGCGCGGCGCCGAGCGAAGCGACTTCCACTCGGCGGGGTCCACCCCCGCGATGACGAGGCCCGAGGCCACGTGGAGGCCGAAGACCGCGATCGCCCCGAGCCACCAGGGCCAGGCGAGCACCCCCGGCACCCCCGCCGCCCCGGCCACCAGCCCCAGCGCCAGGAGCACGACCAGCACCGAGCGCGGCAGCGCGGTCGCCACGAACCCCAGCCCCTCGATCGCCTCGCGCCGGCCGTTCATCGCTCCCCAGACGAGACCGGGCAGGTGCCGCAGGAAGAGCCGGACCTTGCCCTGCACCCAGCGCGAGCGCTGGCGGGCCATGGCCTCGAAATCGTGGATCTTCTCGTCGCGCACCATCGCCAGGGGCGCCGAGACGATCCGCACCCCCCAGCGGTGCAGGTGGAGCTGGTACTCGCAGTCCTCGACCTGGGTGCGGGTCGAGGCCACCAGCCGCTCGAACAGCCTCCGCTCGTAGGCGACCCCCGAGCCGCACAGGGTGGTCGAGAGCCCCCACCAGCTCAGGCCGGCGGCCACCACCCGGTGGTGCAGCGCCTCGGCCAGGCCGTCCAGGGCGCTGGCCGCGCTGTGGCCAGGATTCTTGGCGACCCGCTGCCCCTGAACCACCCGCTCGCCCATCGCGAGCACCCGCCCCACCTCGGCCAAAAAGCCGGGGGCCGCCTCGTTGTCGGCGTCGAGCACCACCACCGCATCGAAGCCCTCGCGGGCCGGCCCCAGCCGCTCCCAGAGCCAGGCGAGGGCCGCCCCCTTGGAGGGGGTGCCCTCGGCTCGCTCGAGGACCGCGGCGCCCTGCGCGCGCGCCGTGGCCGCGGTGGCGTCGGCGCAGCGATCGGCGACCACCCACACCGCGAATCGGGGGTAGGCCTGGGCGCGCAGGCTCTCGAGGCAGGCCCCGATCACCGGCGCCTCGTCGTGGGCGGCCACGAGCACCGCGAGGCGAGGCCAGGGCCCTTCCTCCCCCGAGGCCCGAGGCCTGGGGAAGCGCGTGGAAAGCCAGGCCCCCGCGGTGACGAAGGCCAGGTACAGGACGTTGAGGGCCAGGAGGCCCTGGAAGAGCGCCGCCGCAAGACACCAGGCGGCCACGATGAACTCGGCCATGGGCACCTCAGGCACAAACCCCGCCCGGCCTCCGCGCGACCTCGGCGTAGAGGCCCTCGATCGCGGCGATCATCCGGGTCAGGGGGTAGAGGGAGAGGACCCGCTCGCGGCCGGCAGCGGCGAGGCGCTGGGCCAAAGACGGGGTGCGGACCAGGGCCAGCATGGCCTCGGCCAGGGGCGCAACCTCGCCCGGCGGCACCAGCAGGCCGCTCTGGCCGGGCTGGATGACCTCGAGCGAGCCGTCCACGGCGCTTGCGATCGAGGGCACCCCGCAGGCCATGGCCTCCAGCAGGGCGATGGGGAGGCCCTCCCAGAGGCTCGGCAGGACGAAGACGTCGGTGGCCGAGAGCAGGGCAGGGACGTCCGAGCGGCTGCCCAGCATCAGGAGGCGGCCGCCCAGCCCCAGGCCCGAGGCGAGGGCCGCGAGGGCCGCGCGGTCCTCGCCGTCCCCCACCAGCATGAAGCGGGCGGCAGGCTCGCGGGCGAGCACCTCCGCGGCCGCCCTCAGGAAGAAGGCCTGCGCCTTCTGGCGGGTCAGGCGGCCGTAGAGGCCGATCAGCGGCTCGCCCTCGGCGACGCCGAGGGCCCGGCGCAGGCGCGCGCGGGCGAGGGGATCAGGTCGAAAGCGAGCAGGGTCGATGCCGTTGGGGATCACGCGGCTGCGGCGCGCCGAGAGGATGCCGTGGGCGAGGCCCGCGCGCTGGTCGGCGTGCGAGACGCACACCACCTGGCGGCTGAGCCGCACGGCCATGGCCTCGCAGGAGCGCGCGGCGGCCTCGAAGAGCGCCGAGCCGCGCTGGTGGAAGCTCCAGCCGTGGACGGTGTAGAGGTGGGGCACCCCGCACAGGGCCGCCGCCGGTGCCCCGCACAGGGCGGCACGGGTGCCGTGGGAGTGGATCAGCGCGATCCCCTCGCGCCGAATGCGCTCGGCCAGAGCAGCGATCGCCCCGGGGTTGAGGTGCCGGGTCATGGGGATGCGAACGACGTCGTGGCCGGCGCGCTCGAGGCGAGAGGCCAGGGGGCCGTCGTCGGAACAGGCGACCAGCGGCGCGAACCGCGCCGGGTCGAGGCCCACCGCCAGGTCGTGCAGGTGGCTCGAGCCGCCCCCCACCGCCCCCGAGGCGAGCACCTCGAGAACTCTCAAGCGGCCTTTCTCCTCGGTCCCGCTGGCCACCTTTCACCGCCTTTCGGGAAGTGGCCGGGCCCGGCCCGGCCGCCCTGACGGTTGTAGCACGCCGAACGCCGAGGGGGCTCGGTCGAAGTGGACGAGCCTTGTTGCGACCGACGCCAAGCTCGTTCGTTGACTCGCTCAGGCGTCGGGCCCTAGACTCCCGAGCGGCGCAAAGGGGGTGAGGGGATGGCCAGGACCCACCAGTTCTCGGTCTGCTCGAAGGCCGAAGTCCTGCTGCTGCTGGAGCTCGCCAGGGAGCACGAGCCCCACATCCACCTCTCCTTCCGGGAGTACGGAGAGATCCTCCAGATCTACCTCGAGACCGACAGCGTCGAGCTGAGCGAGTATCTCAACTACATGCTCAAGCGCCTGCGCGAGCAGCAGCTGCGAATCGAGGCGAGCTTCCAGCGCCCCGGCGCGGGCGTCCCGCACTAGAAGAGGATCTCCCAATGGCCCCTGCCGAGGACTCCAAGCAACCAAGATCGCCCGAGCCCCCCCCCGACTCGACCACCCTCGAGGTGGGGGGCGAGATCTACACGATCGACCGGGAGCTGAGCGCGGTGCTCGCGAGCGGCATCCCCGCCATCCTCACCTCGTGCCGGCACGGCCGCGAGGTCATCAAGCAGGAGAACCTCTTCCTGATCAGCGACGTCGACGGCAACATCTACCCCGGCTGCGGCTGCGGGATGGGGCTCTACGCCGCCGACACCCGCTTCTTGAGCGGGTGGATCTTCCGGCTGGAGGGCAAGGTCCCCAGCCTGCTGTCGAGCTCCAGCGAGCGCACCTACCTCTCGCAGATCGAGTTCATGAACCAGGTGCTCAGGTACCCGAACGGCCGGCTGATCCCCCAGGAGACCCTTTACCTCTCGTGCGATCGCGCCATCGAGGACGCGGTGCGCGACCGGATCAAGATCGTCAACTACAATCCCTTCTCGGCCAATCTGAGCTTCTCGCTGGAGTTCCGCGCCGACTACGCCGACATGTTCGAGGTCCGCGGCATGCACCGGCAGCACCACGGCCTCTTCCTGCAGCCCAAGATCGAGGAGCGCACCTTGATCCTCGCCTACATGGGCGAGGACAAGACCTTCCGCCAGACCCGCATCACCTTCGAGATCCAGGCGAGCGCGTTCTACATCGAGCCCCTGCCCCCCGAGCACGCCTCGGTCGGCGGGGTGGTCCGGTTCAGCCTGGAATGCCCGGGCCACGGCGCCGAGACGGCCTTCGCCTACACCGTCGAGACCCTGATCGCGGGCGAAGGCTCCCTGCAAGCCACCAAGCGAGAGGAGAGCTTCGAGGCCTTCGTCGATCGGCTGGACGCGGCCGCAAAGAGCAAGGTCGCGGGTTGCACGCGCCTTACGACCAGCAACGCCATCTACAACCTCATCCTCTCGCGCAGCGAGCGCGACATCGCGGCCCTGTCGACCATGTACCCGACCGGCCCCTACCTCGCGGCCGGGATTCCCTGGTACACCGCGCCCTTCGGCCGCGACGGGCTCCTCACCGCCTTCCAGAGCCTGATGATCCGTCCCGATCTGGCCTACGGCACCCTGAGGTACCTGGCGGCGCACCAGGCCCACGAGGACGAGAGCTTCCGCGACGCCGAGCCCGGCAAGATCCTTCACGAGCTGCGCGTGGGCGAGCTCGCCCGGCTCGGCCAGATCCCCCAGACCCCCTACTACGGCTCGGTGGACTCCACCCCGCTCTTCCTCATCCTGCTCTCCGAGACCTACCGCTGGACGGGGGACCTCGAGCTGGTGCGCGAGCTGTGGGACGCGGTGGAGGCCGCCCTCATGTGGATCGAGGTGTACGGCGACCTGGACGGGGACGGCTTCGTCGAGTACGAGCGCCGCTCGCCTTTGGGGCTGGTGGTGCAGGGCTGGAAGGACTCGGTCAACTCGGTGATCCGGCCGGACGCGACGCTCGCCACCGGGCCGATCGCCCTGGCCGAGGTCCAGGGCTACGTCTACGACGCCAAGAAGCGGATCGCCCAGCTGTGCTACACCCTCGATCTGCGGATCCTCGGCGATCGCCTCAACCGGGAGGCCGACGAGCTGAAGGAGGCCTTCCACCGCGCCTTCTGGTCGGAGGAGGACGGCTTCTACGCGCTGGCCCTCGACGGCGACAAGAAGCAGGTCCGTACCCCCACCTCCAACCCCTGCCATGGCCTGTGGAGCGGGATCATCCCCGAGGACCGCATCCCCGGCATGGTCGCGTTCACGATGGGCAAGGGCATGTTCTCCGGGTGGGGGATCCGCACCCTCTCGGCCGACAGCCCGGTCTACAACCCCATGAGCTATCACAACGGCACCGTCTGGCCCCACGACAACAGCATCATCGCCCAGGGCCTCGCCCAGAACGGCTACAAGCAGGAGGTGCTGGTGCTGCTCGACGCCCTGTACCAGGCCTCTTTGCACTTCCCATACTACCGCCTGCCCGAGCTGTTCTGCGGCTTTCCCAAGGAAGGGGAGCTGGACCGGCCGGTGCCCTACCCGGTGGCGTGCAGCCCCCAGGCATGGGCGGCGGGTACCATCTTCCTGCTCCTGCAGAGCGCGCTCGGAATCGTGCCGGACGCGGCGGGCAACGCCCTGCGCATCGTGCAGCCGCAGCTCCCCGGCTGGCTCGAGGAGGTGCGGATCGACGGGCTTCGCGTCGGGCAGTCCCGGCTCGACCTCCAGTTCATGCAGTACAGCGGGATCACCACCGCCCGCGTCCTCTCCAAGGAGGGCCGCGTCAAGGTCCTGATCGAGGGGTGAAGGGGCGGCGAGCAGACCGGCGAGGATGAGACATGGTACACTGGTGGCCTACCTCCCATGCAGCCAAAGGAGACCCCACGTGGACGTGAACAACTTTCGAACCCTCGGGGAATGCGAGTTCGGCACGGTCTGGTTCGTCGAGAACGAGGGCAAGGTCGTGGTCAACGCCTACCAGGCTGCGCTCTACTTCAGCCTCGAGGACTTCGCCTCCTTCGCGAAGATGATCACCGAAGCGGACAAGCGCTTCCAGGGGGCCCTCAAGCCCGCCCCCGCGGCCCCCGCGCCCGCTCCTGGCGGCAAGATCCGCCAGTTCCGGCCGGCCCAGTCCAACCCGGACAACGAATAACCGAAGGATCCGGCGCCAGCGCCCCCGAGATCTTCGTCGATTTTGCCCGAACGCCCCGGGCCTCTCCCTGGCTAGCATAGGGAGAGGCCTTTTTGCTGGTATCCATCGGTTGATTCCCTTGATACGAGGAGGGTTCGGCATGCTGACCGACGCAGAGATCCACGATTCCGTCGCCGCGGCCCTGACCCGCGATCCCCGGGTGAGGGCCCAGAGCGAGGGGGGGGCCGTCAAGATCCGCTGCCAGGGCGGGACCGTCCTGCTCGAAGGTCTGGTCGACAGCCTCGGCGAGAAGATGACCTGCGAGCGGCTCATCCGGGACGTCCCGGGCGTCCGGGCGGTCATCAACAACGTCAAGCTGAGGCCGGTACCGGTTCGCACCGACGACCAGATCCTGCTTCACGTCCGCAACGGCCTCGAGGAGGACCCCTACCTCAACGAGAAGAAGCTCTCGATCCACGTCGAGACCGGGGTGGTGACGCTCACGGGCAGCCAGGACGCCCTGGCCAAGAAGCGCCTCGCGGGCCTCATCGCGTGGTGGGTCGCGGGGGTGGCCGACGTCCGCAACCAGATCGCCGTCGAGCCCCACGAGGACGACTCGGACGACGAGATCACCAACGCCGTCCGGGTGGCCTTCGACAAGGACAAGCTGATCGACTCCCTGCGCTTCCAGGTGGCGACCCGGGGCGGGGTGGTGTACCTGTCAGGGGTCGCCCGCTCCAGCGCCGAGCGCCAGGCCGCCGAGGACGACGTGTGGGCGGTGTGGGGGGTGCACGACGTCCAGACCCAGATCGCCATCGAGGCGTGACGTTGATCCGGCCGGCGCCCCGTGCCACAATGGGGGTCTGCGTTCCCTCCCACTTGGAGCTAGCATTCACCCATGAAAAAGGCCATCATCACCACCGCCAAGGGCGACATCGAGATCGAGCTCTTCGGTGACGACGCCCCCAACACCGTCGCCAACTTCGAGAAGCTCGCCACCTCCGGCTACTACGACGGGCTCACCTTCCACCGGGTGATCCCCAACTTCGTGATCCAGGGCGGCTGCCCCGAGGGCACCGGCCGCGGCGGCCCCGGCTACACCATTCCCTGCGAGATCAACCCCCGCAAGCACGGTACCGGCTCCCTCTCCATGGCGCACGCGGGCAAGGACACCGGCGGCAGCCAGTTCTTCATCACCCACAGCCCCCAGCCCCACCTGGACGGCATCCACACCGTCTTCGGGCAGGTGATCAAGGGCCAGGACGTGGTCGACGCCATCAAGCCCATGGACAAGATGGAGAAGGTCGTCATCCAGGAAGGCTAAGCCTTCGTGCGAGCGTTGCGGCCGGCGCCGCGCGCCGCTAGGATCGAAGGGCGTTCCCCGCGCGGGGAACGCCCTCTTTTTCGTTACGAGGCCAAGGAGACAGCCGCCATGCGCGCGCCCTCAGGGATCGGCAAGGTCCTGTTCACCCCCGACGGCCGGGCGCACGGGCGCGTCACGGACGTGGTCTTCGACCTGGCGACGGGCCTGATCCTGGGCTACGAGATCACCCGGCCGGACCTCAGCCGGCGCATGGTGCCCGCGATCGCGCCGGTGCGCGAGGAGGCCGAGCGGATCGTCGTGGTCCCGGCGGCCATCAAGGCGGCCACCGAGGACCTGTCGGCCCTCAT
>DATNQI010000049.1 GCA_036704125.1 Pantanalinema sp.
GGCCCCCAGGACTTCGCGTTCATCACGGTGAACGAATAGGTCTGCAGCTTGGAGGCGCCGCGTGAGCGGCGCCCATTTTTTTGATGCTCCCCTATTTATTTTGTAACGATGCTTTACTAAACTATATTTATGGAAATCGACCCGCTGGTTTGACTTCCAGCCATGGGCTCCCTTTCCCGCGCAGCGTTGCGCCGGATTCAGACCGAGGCAGACGACGTTGACTGTCCTTGAACCAAGCGAACCGGCACCGGAGCCGCCCGCCGCCCCGCTGCGCTACTGGCAGGTCGCGCTGGTCACCTGCCTTGGCATTGCGCTTTCGATCGCGGCCTTCTACGGGGTGAGCGATCGCGAGCAGGAGCGCCAGCACCACCGCCTCGAGCAGCAGGCGACCAGTGTCGCGTCGACCCTCATCAGCAACCTGGACGACTACCTGGGGGTGCTCTATGCCGTCCGGGCCTTCTACGACGCCAACGAGGAGGTCGATCGGCGGCAGTTTCGCACCTTCGCCGCCTCCACCCTGGCGCGGCACGAGGGGATCCAGGCGCTCGAATGGGTGCCGTGGGTGCGCGAGCATGATCGCCCGGCCTTCGAGGCGCGCGCGCGCGCGGACGGCCTCGCGGACTTTCGCTTGACCGAACGGGACGCGGCGGGGCGCCTGGTGCCGGCCGCGGCGCGCAAGGAGTACTTTCCCGTCTACTTCGTCGAGCCCCAGGCCGGGAACGCGCAGGCGCTGGGCCATACGCCCCTCATCGAGACGCGGGAGCAGGCCCTTTCGCGCGCGAGAGACGCGGGCGGCGCGATCGCGACCGAGCGCTTCAAGCTGATCCAGGATCGCACGGGTGGGGCCGGGGTGGTCGTGTTCCTCCCGGTTTACCGCGGGGGCGGGATCCCTCCGACGCTCGCGGAGCGTCGCGCTCGGCTGAAGGGCTTCGTGGAGGGCGTGTTCCGGGTCGACGACATCGTGGGAACCGCCATGCGGGGCATGGGATCGCAATCGCTCGACTTCCACCTCTACGACGATTCCGCCGAGGCGTCCCGGCGCTTCTTGCTGGGTTACGCGAACGGGGTAGCGCTGCGATCGCCAGCCTCCGCGAGCGGCGCGACGTGGTCGACGGACTTCGACTTCGCGGGCCGGCGCTGGTCGTTCACGTTCTTTCCTCCTCCCGACGCCACCTCGGGGGGGCTCTTCCCGTGGGGGGCCCTCGTCGCTGGCTTGCTCTGCACGGGCTTGAGCGGCGGCTATCTCTTCAGCCTCCTGAGCCGCAAGGCGGACATCGAGCGCGAGGTCGTCGAGCGCACCACCGAGAACCAGCGCGCGTTCGAGGAGATCGCCCGGCGCACCATGGAGCTGCACCGGGCCCAGGATCTCGATCGCCTCAAGACCAACTTCGTCAGCGCGGTCTCCCACGACCTGCGCGCGCCCTTGACCTCGATCCTGGGCTACGCGGAATTCCTCGAAGAGGGGATCGGCGGTGCGCTGAGGCCCTCGCAGCGCGACTTCGTGAGGCAGATCGGGAAGAGCACTCGCCGCATGGAGCACCTGCTGGACGACCTGCTCGACTACGCGCGGATCGACGCGGGCACCTTCGTGCTGAGGGTGCAGCCGATGGACGTGAGCGAGCAGATTCGCGAGATCGCGGACAGCCTCAGGCCCCAGCTCGCCGAGGCGCGCCTGGCACTGGAGGTCGCCGTCCCCCCAGCGCCGTTGCTCGCCGCTCTTGACGCGCAGCGCATCGAGCGGGTCCTCATCAACCTGCTCAACAACGCCATCAAGTTCACCCCTGCCGAGGGTACGATCCGCGTGCGAGCCATGCGCGAAGCGGGCGAGGTGCGCCTGGAGGTGGAGGATACGGGGATCGGGATCGCGAGCGAGGATCTGCCCCGCCTGTTCCAGCCCTTCGCCCAGCTCGAGAGCGGGTTGCACCGGGGCGGGGCGGGGCTCGGCCTGAGCATCAGCAAGACCATCGTCGAGGCCCACGGGGGAAGCATCGAGGTCAAAAGCGCACTCGGCCGGGGCAGCGTCTTCGTGCTGCGCTTCCCGGAAACGCCCGAGAGGGCGGCCGAAACCGCCCTCTCGCTCTAGCTAGAACTTCGCGCTTCCGGCCGGGAGGCTCAGCCTCGGCTGGCCCCTGAGCGCAGCTTCGGCGCGGCCGCCGCTCTGGCTGGTGAAGAAGGCGACGGTCTCCTCCAGGAGCTGGGCCTGCTTGCGCAGGTCCCCCGCGGCGCTGGACACCTCGCCGGTGGCGCTGGCGGCCTGCTGGGAGCTGCGGTTGAGGCTCTCGACGGCGAGCACCACCTGGTCCGCGCCCTGACGCTGCTCGGCCGTCGCGTAGGTGACGGTGTGGGTGAGCTCGTTCATCTCGGCGACCGCGCCGTTGACCTGGTCGTTGATGCCGGCCATCTGCTCGGCCGCAGCCACGATCTGCGAGCTGGCCCGGGCCTGCTCGCTGCTCGCCGCCGAGACCTCGGCCAGGAGGCTCGACACCTGGTGCGAAGCGTCCTTGATCTTGGCCAGGGCCTCGCTGGTGTGGCTGGCGAGCCGCATGCCCTCGCTCACCTTGGCGGCACCCTGCTCGGTGGCGCCCACCGCCTGCGAGGTCTCCTTCTGGATGCCCTTGATCAGGTCGCCGATCTCGCGGGTGGCCTTGGCCGAACGCTCGGCGAGCTTTCGCACCTCGTCGGCGACCACCGCGAAGCCGCGGCCCGCGTCCCCGGCGCGCGCCGCCTCGATGGCGGCGTTCAGGGCGAGCAGGTTGGTCTGCTCGGCGATGTCGTCGATCACCTCGATGATCGCACCGATCTCGCCCGAGCGCTGGTCCAGCATCTGGATGGTGTTGAGGATGCCCGCCATGGTCTCGTTGATCGCTTGCATGCCGTTGATGGTCTTGCCGACCGCGACCTCGCCGGCGTTGGCGGCCTCGCTGCTCTGGAAGGCGACCTGGTTGGCATGCGCCACGTTGCCCGACACCTGCTGGATGCTGGCCGCGAGCTCGGCGATGGAGCTGCTCGTCTGGGTGACGGCCGCCGCAAGCTCGTCCGACTGGCCGCGGACCAGGCCCACCTTGGTCCCGAGGCGCTGCACGCTGCTGTCCACCGACTGGAGGTTGGCCGCCATCTCTTCCATCGCCGCCGAGGTCTCCTCGGCGCTCGAGGCCTGCACCGAGGTGGTCTCGCCGAGGCGGGTGCTGGCCGAGTCGATCTGGACGGCCCCGGCGCTGACCGAGCCGGCCGCGGTGCGCACCCGGTCGACGACCTCGCGCAAGTTGGTGACCATCTTGGCGATCGCGTTGCCGAACTGGTCGCGCTCGCTCTTGGGCGCGATGCTGCGGGTGAGGTCGCCCCGGCTCATGGCCTCGGCCACGCCCGCGACATCCCTGAGGTAGCTCATCATCGCCTCGAAGGTGCGGGCCATGTCGCCCAGCTCGTCGTCGGTCCTGACGTCGAGGCGCTGGTCCAGCTCGCCCTTGGCGATGCCCTCGGCCGCCGCGGCGACCTGGGCCAGGTTCCGGGAGATCTGGCGCGAGAGGGTCAGGGCGATGCCGAGGCCGGCTGCGATCGAGAGCCCCAGGGCCGTGAGGGTCAGCACCAGGGCGCTCTGGTAGTCGCTCTGCGCCTTGCGAGTGATCTCCGCGGCCAGCTTCTCGTTGAGCTTGACCATCTTGTTGACATTCGCGTCGAAGGCGGCGTGGACCGGGGTGACTTCGCGCTTGATGAGGCGGAAGGATTCCGCGTTCCGGTTGGCACGGCTCAGCACGAGGGCCTTCTCCAGCCGCACGAGGTAGGTGTCGTAGTCTTGCTTGGCCGACTCGAAGAGCGCCCGATCCTCCTCGGAGTCGATCAGCTTCCGGTAGTCGGCGAGGTTCTTGCTGAAGTAGTCCTTGGTTTGCGCGATCAGGCCCTCGACCTTCGCGATCTCGGACGGCTCGGTCTCGAGAAGGTGACGGTTGACGTAGCGCTGAAGGGCCGCGACGTCCTTGTCCATGTAGCCGAGGAGGGTCGCCTTGGGCAGCCGGTTCCCGGTGACCTCGCTCAGGTTCGCATTGAGGCTGCCGAGCTGAACGAGCGAGAACACACCCAGGCCGAGCGTCAGCAGGCTCGTGGCGAGAAATCCGCCCAGCAGCTTCTTCCCAATGCTCAATCGCATGATGTCTCCTTTGATGGATCAGGGGGACAGGACGATCGAGATTCAACTACGGGCACGCTCGCCAAAGAAGGGACCTTGGTCCCTATCCGGCGAGGGGGATCTTCAACAAATATGAACTAATGCCGTTAGCTCGTACTAGACGATGCGCCGCAGCGGAAGGCGCCACTCCAGGACGACCGACGCGATCCTCAGCCCGCAGACCAGCCCCAGGAGGCCGAAGAGGAAGAGGGGCGTGGTCGGCAGGCCGAGCGCGATCGCCGCGCCGGCGAGCATGGCCCAGACCACGTAAAGGGTGGTGTTCTGGAAGACCAGGGGGCGCCTGTGGGCGAGGACGTCGCGGATGATGCCGCCGCCGGTGCCCGTCATGATCGCGGCGAGGACCACGGCCAGGTGCGAGAGGTGGGCCTCGCGCGCGTAGAGCCCCCCCTGGATGGCGAAGGCCGCCAGGCCGGCCGCATCCAGGACCATGGCCAGGCGCATCCACCGACGGATCCAGCGGCGTGGCAGCAGGTAGATGGCTGCGATCGAGGCGATTGCGACGTAATGCAGGGTGGTCTGGGCCCAGAAGCTCGAGAGCGGGATGCCGAGCAGCAGATCGCGGATGATCCCTCCCCCGAAGGAGGTCGTCATCCCGAGGAACAGGACGCCGATCACGTCGTAGTCCTCCTCCATGGCGACGATGGCGCCGCTGGTGGCGAAGGCGATGGTGCCGATGACGTTGAGGATCTCCCAGACCATGGCGCCATCATAACCGCCTCAGGCCTGCATTTCCAGGCTTTTAACTCAGGGATAACCGAATTTCCGAGCGCCGGGGGGATAATCAATGCAGCCCTAGCCAAGGAGCATACGATGCAGCCGATCAATTCCGGACCGTCCCCCAAGCCCGTCCTCAAGGCCGGCGCCCCTGTGGCGCCCAAGGCCGCCGTCCGCGCGCAGCGCCTGGGGGCGTACGACGCGCTCCTGGTCGAGACGCGCCTGGCGCTTCCCGGCAAGGACGGCGAGGTTCCGGAGACCCGCATGAAGGGGCTGGATCGTCTCAGGCAATTGCTCGCGACCTTCCTGAAGCCGAAGGCCGAGGCGTCCGGCCCCCAGGAGCCCTCGACCCGGGTCTCGAAGGAGCTCGCCTACCACGTCGACACGTCCAAGAACCAGGCCAAGACGCCGTACGAGCGCGAATCGGAGCGCGATCGGGACCAGGCGGAGAGCAAGGCCCAGAGCAAGCGTGCCGACATCGCGCCCGGCGTGCTGCTCAAGCGCTCCTCCAACGGGGGCACGTACGGCATCCGCGAGCTGCGCGAGGATTCGCCCTTCGAGAGGGACATCGCCATCACCGGCCTGAAGAAGACCGAAAAGGGCTGGTCGGTCCCCACCATCGCGAACCCGCAGGACCCGAAGGGGCAATTCGACCCCTTCGCCACCATGCCGAACATCGTCTTCTCCGGCAGCGAGGACTCCTTCCCGGTGCGCCCGGACCTGGACGGCGACGGCAAGCCCACGACCGATGCCGAGCGCTACGACCACGGCGTGATCGGCGGCAAGCAGCCCCTCACCGCCGCCTACTCGGTCTCCAAGAAGGGCGAGTACACGGTCATGACCTACAGCTTCTACTACGTGGACAACAAGTTCACCAACTACCACCGGACGGACTCGAGCACCGTCTCGGTCTACCTCAAGCCGGACAAGAACGGCAAGCTCCAGCCCGAGTACCTCTACAACTCGTGGCACTTCGGCGGCAACATGACCCGCTGGTCGGACCTCAAGAAGGGCCCGGACGGTCGGCCGGTGGTGCTCGTCGAGCGGGGCAGCCACGCGGTTCATGCCTTCGGCAAGCAAGAGAAACTGCCCACCAAGGGCCTCTGGATCAACGGCGACGGCAACACCGCGCTGAACGGCAAACCGCTGAAGAACCGCCTTTCGCTTTTGACCCCCCAGGCCAACGTCAAGCACGCGACCAGGCTCGATCCGGCCAACGCGAAGGACCTGGCGGCAATGGACACCTACTTCGCCAAGTACCCCGAGCGGACCCACCCCATCCACCCGATCCTCTTCAAGGAGCTCGGCGGCCTGAAGTAGCTCAGGCCATCGCCTCGGCGCCGATCGCGTCGTTGTCCCGCACGAAGCGCACCAGCCGGTCCAGGTAGCTCGAAAGGGGCGGCACGGCCAGGCCGCTGGCGAGCAGGGCCTCGCTCGCTTGCGTCGTGTCGTAGCGCGTCGGGTGGGCGAAGTAGTCCACGGCGTGCGAGGGGATCCGCATCAGCCGGTAGACGCCGGGCACGCGCTCGATGGCGCCCTTGGCGACGGAAAGGCCGATCGGCAGGCGGATGATGCGGCGCCCGGTCGCGGCCTCGAGCGCGCGCAGCAGCGCGTCCACGCTCAAGGCCTCAGGATCCGCCAGCTGGTAGACCTGGCCCGAGGCGTCGGGCTTGCTCGCCAGGTGCGCGATCGCCTCGACCACGAAGTCGCGCGGCACCACGTTCAGGTGGATGCGCTCGGGCGAGGCCACCACGGGCACCAGGGCAAGCCCGCGCTGGCGCAGGATCCAGCGGATCAGGAAGTAGGGCCCGTCGTACTTCTGGGTGGCGCCGGTCCGGCTGTCCCCCACCACGATGGCAGGCCGGTACACCGTCGCGCCCAGCCCGCCCACCATCCGGCGTCGCACCTCCGCCTCGGCGAGGAACTTGGTCTCTTCGTAGAAGTTGTTGAAGGCCTGGCCCACGTCCAGATCCGTCTCGCGAAAGAGGCCGTCGTGCCGCCCGCTCACGTAGCAGGTGCTCACGTAGTGGACGCGCCGTAGCCGAGGGCATGCCTCGGCCCAGTCCAACAGGTGACGGGTGCCTTCCACGTTCACCTTCATCGCGGCCTCGCGCGGCACGCTCAGGTCGTAGATGGCGGCAAGGTGGTAGATCTCGAGGATCTCTGCCTTCAGCCGCGCCTCGAGCCCCAGCCCCGGGGTCGTCAGGTCACCTGCCTCGAGGAGGATGCGACCGAGCGTTTCCGGGTGCCGGGCCTCGATCTCGGCCTTGCGCGAAAGGGCCTGGTTCACGAACTTGGGCTGGATGAGGCACGTGGCCGTGGTGCCGGGCGATCGCGCCAGGATGCGCGGCAGCAGCTCGGACCCCAGAAAGCCGGGGAAGCCTGTGAAGAGGAAGGTGGACAAGAGGCGGCTACTCCCTTTCGAGGTTCAGCGAGGCCGAGTTGGCGCAGTAGCGCAGGTGGGTGGGCGCCGGACCGTCGTTGAAGACGTGGCCGACGTGCGCGCCGCAGTGGCTGCACATGACCTCGGTCCGCACCATGCCGTGGCTGCGATCGATCGCCTCCTCGATGCTGTCGGCTTCGACGGGCGCGTAGAAGCTCGGCCAGCCGCAGCCGGCGTCGAACTTGGTCTCGGAGCTGAACAGGGGGGCGCCGCAGGCGGCGCAGCGGTAGACCCCCTTCTCCCGGGTGTCCCAGTAGGCGCCGGTGAAGGCGCGCTCGGTGCCCTTCTGGCGCATGACCCGGTACTGCTCGGGGGTGAGCTGCTTTTTCCACTCGGAATCGGGCTTCTCGACGGCATGGCGCTTCGTCTCGTCTAGCATTGATCGCGCTCCTATTGGGAATCGAGGAGGTGGGACGATCGGGGTACCCCCAGTTTACGACTTCGGGGGGATTTGAGAAGCCCGAAAATCCTCGCTCGTTTGCCGTCTTGCGGCGCAGGATAAGCAGAAAACCCTCTTGTGCTCTTCATCCTATCAATCATAATCTCGGCACGAATGCTTCGCGGAATACAACTCGTCGTTTCCGGGACGGGACTATCGCGCACAATGTAGGAAGGAACGTGAATGAGACTGGCGATTCGAACCAAGCTACTGATCGGCTTCGCCTTGATCCTCGCCTTGATGAGCGCGGGCGGGGTCTTCTCCCTGCTCAAGCTCAGCGAGCTAAACGGCCTCCTGAAGGAGATGTACACGGGCGAGACTGTCGGCATCTCCTTGATCAAGGAGATCAATTTCAGCTTCGCCTCGCGGGCGCGCTCGCTGCGCGACGTGATCCTGGCCGACGAGGCAGCCGAGATCGAGAATCACGCTGCGGCGGTCCAGGGGTACGCCGAGAAGATCTCAGAGCTCCTGCCCGCGTTCAGGCCGCTCGCAACCGCGAGCGCCGAGCGGCTCGCGTACCAGCAGCTGCAGGAGCGGATCCAGGCCTTCCTGCCCATCCAGGCCGAGATCCTGGCGCTGTCCCGCGAGAATCGAGACCAGGAGGCCAAGGCCGCCGCGAAGCGGGCACGCACGATCGCCAACGACGCCGCCGCTTTGATCGCGGACCTCAGCGCGCGCAAGGAGGCCCAGGCCAAGGAAGCCAGCCGGCACGGCGAGGCGATCTACGCCCAGGCCAGGACCTTGACCATCGCTTTCATGCTCTTCGCCCTCGCGGCGGCCATCGGGATCGGCCTGACGCTCTCCCTGCCGATCTCGCGGGGGCTGGCCTCCCTTTGCCGGGCGACCGCGGGGATCGCCCAGGGTGAGCTCGACCAGCGCATCGACGTGAAATCCAAGGACGAGCTGGGCGATCTCGCCAGCGCCTGCACGGAGATGATCGCCTACCTCAAGGAAGTCGCCGGGGTGGCCGAAGGCATGAGTCGGGGCGACTTCCGCCGGGGGCTCATTCCCAAGAGCGAGCGCGACCAGTTCGGCGTGGCGATCTCGCGCATGATCCAGAGCCTGCGCACCGTCGTCTCCCGCGTGCACGCCGCGGCGGACGCGGTCGGCACCGGGGCCGAGCAGCTCAGCAGCTCCAGCACCGAGCTCGCGCAGGCGGTCTCGGTCCAGGCCGCGAGCGCCGAGGAGAACTCGGCCACCATGGAAGAGATGGCCGCCAGCCTCCACTCGGTCGACGGCAACGCCCGGCTTCTCGGGGACAAGGTGAGCGTCATCCGGAAGCAGTCCGAGGACCAGGCCTTCGCGGTGGAGGAGACGAGCGCGGCCCTCGCCGAGCTCGCGGCGAGCATCCAGCAGGTGGCGGGCAACGTGGCTCACGCCAGCCGGGTGTCCGAGGAGGCCTCCCAGGCCGCGATCGCGGGCGACCAGGCCGTTTCGAAGACCATCGAGGGGATGGCCCGGATCTCGGAGGCCATGCAAGGCGTGCGGGGCAGCATCCGGGTGCTCGACGAGCGATCGGGGGAGATCGGGGCCATCATCGAGGTGATCGGCGACATCGCCGAGCAGACCAATCTCCTCGCCCTCAACGCGGCGATCGAGGCGGCCCGCGCCGGCGAGGCAGGCCGAGGCTTCGCGGTGGTCGCCGACGAGGTACGCAAGCTCGCCGAGCGCTCCGCCAAGGCCACCCGCGAGATCGGCGCGCTCATCCAGGGCATCCAGGCCGAGACCACCCATGCGGTGGATGCCACCGAGCAGGGTACCGCGAAGGTCGCCGAGGGTGTCAAGCTGGCCACGGACACCGGGGACGCCCTGCGCGTGATCCGCGAGGCTGCGCGCCAGACCACGTCGCTGCTGGGCGAGGTTGCGGTCGCGACCGGCGAGCAGGCAAGGGCGAGCTCGCAGATCGTCGAGGTGGCCGCTCAGATGGCGGTCATCAACCAGGACGTCAGCGCCTCGATCTCGGAGATGGACCAGGCCTCGCGCAGCGTGTCGTACGCCACCAGCGAACAGCGCCAGGGAGCGGATCAGGTCCTGGTCACCGTCGAGAATCTCAACCGCTGCGCTCACGAGGCCGCAGCCGCGACCTCCCAGGTCGCCCAGACGGCTGACGACCTGAGCCTTCAGGCCCACCGGCTCCAGGAGGCGATGGCCTTCTTCACCCTGGAGGAGGAGCCCGATTCGCGCGCGCGCGTCATCCGGCCGCTGAGCCTGTCCGCCTGACGCGAAACCTCACACGGCCCGAGGGCCCTCGGGCCGTGTGAGGACCCCAAAAAAGATCGGCGTTTCTCGCGCTCGCAGACCCCTTGCTTTCCCGTATGCTTCCCTCGTCATTTCCTGGCGAGCGGAGGATTTCTCGATGAGTCACCCCAGCCACCCGCAGGCCCAGCCGGCCGCGGGCCCTTCGCCCCAGGCGCACCGCCGCTTCCCGGCTCCCGGGACCCAGGCCTCCACGATTCGCCTGAAGGAGCGCTACGCCAACTTCATCGGGGGCGCTTGGCTTCCCCCCGTCGAGGGCCGCTACTTCGAGAATTCGAGCCCCGTGACGGGCCAGGTCTACTGCGAGGTGCCGCGCTCGGGCGCGCGCGACGTGGAGCTTGCCCTCGACGCCGCTCACCTCGCTTTCCCCGCCTGGTCGCGCCTGGCCGCAGCCGAGCGGGCCCGGCTCCTCAACGCCGTCGCCGATCGCATGGAGGCCCACCTCGAGGAGCTCGCGGTCATCGAGACCTGGGACAACGGCAAGCCGATCCGCGAGTCGCTCGCGGCGGACCTGCCTCTGGCGATCGATCACTTCCGCTACTTCGCAGGCTGCCTGCGCGCCGACGAGGGGGGCCTCGCCGAGCTCGACGCGAACACGGTCGTCTACCACTTCCACGAGCCCCTGGGCGTGGTCGGCCAGATCATCCCGTGGAACTTCCCCCTCCTGATGGCGGCCTGGAAGCTCGCCCCGGCCCTTGCTGCGGGCAACTGCGTGGTCCTCAAGCCCGCCGAGCAGACGAGCGTGAGCGTCCTGCACCTGCTGGACCGCATCAGCGACCTGCTGCCCCCGGGGGTGGTCAACGTGGTCACCGGCTTCGGTCCCGAGGCGGGGGCGGCCCTCGCCCGCAGTCCCCGCCTCGCGAAGCTCGCCTTCACCGGCGAGACCGCCACCGGCCGCCTCATCATGCACGAGGCGGCCGAGCGCCTGATCCCCGTGACGCTCGAGCTGGGGGGGAAGTCCCCGAACCTCTTCCTGGCGGACGTGCTCGCCGAGGACGACGCCTTCGCCGACAAGTGCCTCGAGGGCTTCGCCATGTTCGCCCTCAACCAGGGCGAGGTCTGCACCTGCCCCTCGCGGGCCCTGGTCCACGAGGCGATCTTCGACGCCTTCATGGACCGCGCGATCGCGAGGGTCCGCCTCATCCGAGCGGGAGACCCGCTCGACACCGCCACCACGATCGGGGCCCAGGTCTCGGCCGAGCAGCTCGGGCGGATCTTGGGCTACGTGGAGATCGCTCGTAGCGAGGGGGCCGTGCTCCTCACCGGAGGCGAGCGTCCCGTCCTGCCGGGGGCGCTCGCGGGGGGACACTACATGGCGCCCACCGTCTTCTACGGGGACAACGCCATGCGCCTCTTCCAGGAGGAAGTCTTCGGGCCGGTGCTCGCGGTGACGCGCTTCAAGGACCTGGACGAGGCGGTAGCGATCGCGAACGACACCCGCTACGGCCTGGGCGCCGGGGTGTGGACCCGCGACCAGAACGCCGCGTACCGCCTCGCGCGCGGCATCCACGCCGGCCGCGTCTGGGTGAACAACTACCACGCCTACCCGGCCCATGCCGCTTTCGGCGGGTACAAGGAGTCAGGTGTCGGGCGCGAGACCCACCGGATGGCTCTCGACCACTACCGCCAGGTCAAGAGCGTCCTGGTGAGCTACGATTCGCAACCCAACGGGTTCTTCTAGCCAGGGGAGTAGGAAGATGTCGCAGTTTCCAGCCGAGCAATCCAGCGAGGGCAGCTTCGTCCGTCAAGCGGACGAGTTTCGCGACTGGGTCAAGGCCGACGGTAGCTCGTCTTACCCGGTCGAGGCGGGACGCTACCACCTCTACGTCTCGTACGCCTGTCCCTGGGCCCATCGCACGATCATCGCGCGGCGCCTCATGGGGCTGGCGGGGGCCGTCGGCATGACCGCGGTCGATCCGATCCGCGACGCGCGCGGCTGGGCCTTCCGGGACGGCGACGGCTACTCGCGCGATCCGATCAACGGCTTCGCCTTCCTGAGCGAGGCTTATCTTGCGACCGATCCAGGCTTTCGCGGCCGCTACACCGTCCCGGTCCTCTGGGACAAGCTTCAGCGCCGGATCGTCAGCAACTCGGACGACGACATCATGCGGATGTTCGAGACCGAGTTCGGCGCGCTCGGCGGGTCAGCCCCCGACCTCTACCCGGCGGCGCATCGCGCCGAGATCGAGGAGCTGAACGACCGGATCTACGAGGCGATCAACAACGGCGTCTACCGGGCCGGCTTCGCGAGCACTCAGGCTGCCTACGAGACGCCCGCCTATCGCCTTTTCGAGGCC
Source organism: Pantanalinema sp. (assembly GCA_036704125.1). Classification (NCBI taxonomy): domain Bacteria; kingdom Bacillati; phylum Cyanobacteriota; class Cyanophyceae; order Leptolyngbyales; family Leptolyngbyaceae; genus Pantanalinema; species Pantanalinema sp. Next base: position 12,333 of record DATNQI010000049.1, read on the forward strand.
CTCGACGCGCTGGATGCGCGCCTGGCCACGCGTCGCTACCTGGTCGCCTCTCACCCGGTCGAGACCGACTGGCGCCTCTTCACCACGCTCGTGCGCTTCGATGCCGTCTATCACGGTCACTTCAAGTGCAACCTGCGCCGCATCGTGGATTACCCGCACCTGTCCGGCTACCTGCGGGACCTGTACCAGGTGCCGGGCATCGCCGAGACCGTCAAGCTCGACCAGATCAAGCGGCACTACTACTACACCCACGACGACATCAACCCGACGCGGATCGTGCCCATCGGCCCGCAGCTCGATTTCGCGGCGCCTCACGGGCGCGACGCCCTGCCCTAGCGGCAGGCCGTGGCCTACGCCCGGGCGAGGGCGGCGATCGCCTCGGAGACGGCCGGCGGCCAGTCGGGGTGGAGGTGCTTGCGCATCTTCTCGATCAGGGCGTGGCGGTGGCGATCCAGGGCTGAGGGCGCGTCGATGCAGCGCTCCAGGCTCGCGACGATCCCGAGGACGTCGAGGCGGCCGATCTTCAGGCGCGAGGCCTGGTCGAGGATGCGGGCCGGCTCGCGCAGCGCGAGCGCGATCGTCTCGAGGCCGAAGTACAGGCTGTAGGCGAGGAACAGCCGGATCGAACGGTCCGAGACGGGCATGCGATCGAGGTACTCGTGGGCGCGGCGGGCGTGGTGCAGCACCGAGAGCATCAAGGGGCTGATGGCCTCCAGCGCGGGCTGATCCGGGGTCGGTTCAAGCAGGTTCGCCGGCGTCAGCTTCGCCGCCGAAAGGGTGTCGAGGGGGATGAACAGGCGCCCCTCGGCGAGGTCGTTGCGGATGTCCTTGAGGATGTTGACCTTCTGGAGGTACTGCCCGAAGGACTCGGCGCGCTCGAGCAGCTCGAAGTAGGCGCTCTTGGCCAGATCGGCGGAGTGCAGGTAGAAGAGGTCCGTCAGCATGAAGCCGACGGTGCCCGCCACGTAGTGGCAGTAGCGGTGGAGCTGATCCATGCTCGGCAGGGCCGCGACCTGCTTGCGGTGCGAGGCGAAGACCCCCTGCATCTCGACCATTCCGACCGCCATCTCGTGGACGCAGCGCACGAGGATGGGCCGCACCGTCGCGGGCAGCGATTCGAAGCCCGCGAGCACCTCGGGCAGGTGCCGCATGAGCAGCACGTCGTGCTCGGCGCTGCCCGGGAGGTGGCGCTCGGCCACCAGGAGGTGCCAGTCGCCAGGCAGGGCCTCGCTGCCCTCGATCCCCCGGCGCAGGCGAGCGATCAGGTCGGCCTTCTCCGCGAGCGAGAGGTGCGGTTCGTCCTCGATGGTGTCGAGCAGGCGGCAGAGCAGGTAGCCCACGCAGATGGCCTTGCTCAGGGGCTCGGGCAGGATGGTGATCGACAGGGCGAAGGTGCGCGAGACCTTAGGCAGCAGCCAGAAGCAGGTATCCCAGGCGTGCTGGGTCGAGGTGGCGGTCGGCATCGAATACTCCATGGGAACGAGGGATGCCCCGGTATACCATGCCGCTCGCTTCGTCGCCACCTTGCCCGGCCAGGCTACTGGCCCGCAGTGACCACGATGTCGAGGGTGGCGCGCGGCGTCTCGTCCGGCAGGAAGCTCACCGGGTGGTAGCGCTCCGCCGAGACCCGGTAGGTGCCCGCGGACGGCAGCGTGACCGAGACCGTCGCGACCTTCGAGCCGTAGTCCTCCGTGCAGGCAAGCTCCTGATCGGATCGCTTGCTCTCGCGCATGGCGCTCAGGACCACCGACCGGGAGGCCTCGTCCACGGTCGCTCGCAGCTCCTTGAAGCGATCGCAGGAGCTGCTGCCGATGATCACGCGGGCAGCGAGCACCACGGGCGTGCCGGCCACGGCGATCCCGGGGCCCTCGACAGAAGCGATCTGGGTGGGATTGGCCTCGTACCAGAAGGATGGCTCGGGCGAGGGCCGCGAATCGATTCCAAGCAAGGGAAGGCCCTGGCACCCGATCAGGGTCAGGGCGAGCAAGGCCAGGAAGGCGTGGAGGCGCAAGCGCAGCATGGGCGGCCCTTTCATGAGATGAAGACAAGACGAGCCTAGCCTATCCCCCCGGGATCACATTGGCGATCACGTCACGACCGATGTGTCTTGTTCAGGCGCTGCACCAGGCGCTCGAAGGCATTCGAAAATGCCGCACGATCCTTGTTGCTGAAGGATTTCGGGCCACCGAGCTCGAGGCCCTGCGTCCGGAGATCGTTCATCAGGGTCCAGCGTGCCTTGTGCTCGCCGATGGTCGCGGCATCGAAGACCTCTCCGCGGTGACCCAGGGCGGTTCCGCCCTTGGCGACGACCTCGGCCGCCAGGGGGATGTCCGCGGTGATGACGAGGTCCGCGTTCGTGGCCTCCGCGACGATCCACCGATCCGCCTGGTCGGGCCCCTCGGGGACGATCACCGGGGTCACCCCCGGCTCGTAGCCGAAGGCCATGGCGCGGTTGCTGACCAGGATCATCGGCACCTCGAGCCGCAGGGCGGCGCGTTGGATCAGGTCCTTCACGGGGCAGGCGTCCCCGTCGACGATGAGGCGCATGGGCTCTCCTTCAAGGGCGCAAAGCAAAACAGCCTTGCAAGCGTTTGCAAGGCTGTTTTGCGGATGAGCGCGCCTGACAAGACTCGAACTTGTGACCCCTCACTTCGGAGGCGAGTGCTCTATCCACTGAGCTACAGGCGCATGTCCCGATCGGGACACCCCATTATAGCGCACGGGAGCGACCCGGGGCAAGGGGGCTTTCGAAATGCGGTACACTGGTCGCGTCTCGGCTGAAGCGAGAGGAGCGAAGGGATCATGACCACCCAGCGGCAAGAGCAGGCCACTTTCGGCGGCGGATGCTTTTGGTGCCTTGAGGCCGCCTTCGGCGAGCTGAAGGGCGTCGCGTCCGTCGTGTCGGGGTACGCGGGCGGCACGGTGGAGAATCCCACCTACCAGGCGGTCTGCACGGGCCGGACCGGCCACGCCGAGGTGGTGCGGATCACCTACGATCCGGCCGTCATCGGCTACCGCGATCTGCTCGGCGTCTTCTTCACCCTGCACGACCCGACCACCCTCGATCGCCAGGGGGCCGACGTGGGGACCCAGTACCGTTCCGTCATCTTCCCCCACTCGAAGGAGCAGGAGGTCGAAGCGCGCGAGGTCATGGCGGCGCTCGGCGCCTCGGGTGACTACGACGCTCCGATCGTGACCACCATCGAGCCGCTGCAGCGCTTCTACCCCGCCGAGGAGTACCACCAGAACTACTTCGCGCGCAATCCCGAGCAGCCCTACTGCCAGCTGGTGGTCGCGGGCAAGGTCGCCAAGGTTCGCGCGGCGTACTTCGAACGGCTCAAACGCTGAAGCGCCGGACCAATCGGTCCGGCGCTCGCGTGAACTGCCCTTAGAGCAGGGGCTTGATGTCCTTCATGAAGGCGTCCTTGATGCCCTCCTCGGTCTGGGCGGGCAGGCCGACGTACTTCTTCACGATGCGGCCCTCGCGGTCCACGACGAAGGTGGTGGGGATGCCCCGGATCCCGCCGTAGGCGTTCGACACCTCGTCGTTGCCGATCAGGACGGGGTAGTTCATCTTGTGTTCCTTGACGAACGGCGCCACGACCTTGTCACCCTCGCGATCGAGCGAGATGCCGATGATCTCGACGCCCTTGCCCTTCAGCTCGTCGTACATTTCGACGAAGTGCGGGATCTCGGCGCGGCAGGGGGGGCACCATGTGGCCCAGAAGTTCACGAGGCGGACCTTGCCCTTGAAGTCGGACAGGCGCACGGTCTTGCCGTCGCCCGAGCGGGGCAGCGCGAAGTCGGCGGCCTTCGCCTGGGCGGCGACGGCAGGCGACTCGCCTGTTGGGATGAAGCGGGGGGCGACGATCGCGCCGAGCGCGACCAGGCCGAGGGCGATCGGGAGCAGCGCTTTGAACTTCGCCATGGTGATGGTCTTCTCCTCTGTCTCGAGAGCGAGTGGTTGGTCCCTCAAAGCTACCGGAGCCTGTAGTTTTCCGCAAGCGTCCCTCGCTTGGACTCTCGCCTCGCTTGAGGGGTTCCCGCCCCAATAGGGAAAGGCCCCATCCTTCGACGGAGCCTTCGAGGGGGGCTTGGCGGTGCAGTATTCTAACTTTTTTGAGTGAAATGGAGATGATTTAGAGAGATTCTTTATCAGCTCTTGGTCGCTTCGATTGAGCTAGCGATATTAATCGAGATGGCTAAGAAGCCGGATTCAGGTCAATTGAGCTCGTTTCTAGCAGCGGCGTTGTTCAGAGCATGGAGGGCTTTGGCGTGGGCATGCACTCATCAGACGCCCTACCTGCCACGGCCACCGCCACCGCCTTCACGGCCACCACCGCCTTCACGGCCGCCACCGCCTTCACGGCCGCCGCCGCCTTCACGTCCGCCGCCGCCTTCACGGCCACCACCGCCTTCACGGCCCCGGAAGCGATCGCGATCGAAGCCCCCGATCCCGCCAATCCCGCCAATCCCCCCATACCCATAGCCGTAGCCATAGGTGTCAGCGGGCCATTGAGAAACGTAGACCCACTGCGAGCCGTCCCACTGGTACTGAACGATGTTGCCGTCCTGTTGGGCGGTCATGGTCTGGCCGACGTATTGCTGGACGCCATAGGTGGCCGCCGGCTTGACGCTAGGCGGAGCGATTGACTTCGAGGGCTGAGACATTGCCTTTTCAGGAACGGGGGCCATCGTCGTGCTCCCACAACCGCCAAGAGCCAGAATGCTGGCGAGGAGCGCCAGCATTCCACACGGTCTAGGCTTTCTCATCCTTCACCTCCTTCGCTTCCGGGATCCTTGCATCTGCCTGATTTCCGGATCCGATGAGGGGCAGTCTATCGAGTTGGCCCTGCTCTAACAATGCAAGAAGTTGACAAATCAAAGCGAGCTCCTGACGTGAGAATTGCCTAGACCATCCTCGTCTTGCGGCAACCGCCAAAGGTGAAGGCCCCGTCTTTCGACGGGGCCTTCGAGGGGTGGATGATGGGAATCGAACCCACGTATGCTGGGACCACAACCCAGTGCCTTAACCACTTGGCGACACCCACCACGGTGTTTCAGAGAATACGCTGGCGCGCCCGGCTGGATTCGAACCAGCGGCCAGCCGCTTAGAAGGCGGCTGCTCTATCC
>DATNQI010000050.1 GCA_036704125.1 Pantanalinema sp.
CAACATCCAGATGGAGATCGAGCTGATCACCCCCATCGCGATCGAGGAAGGCATGCGCTTCGCGATCCGCGAGGGCGGCCGCACCGTCGGCGCTGGCGTCGTCGCCAGCATCATGGCCTAGACGCCGGATTCTCGAAATCCAGCCGCAGAGGGGAGCCGCAAGGCTCCCCTCTCGCTTTGCGCGTTTTTGGGGCGGCGACTTCCTTTTGACGACCAATCACGCTATTATCGTCTGTTAACCGGGCTCCACACAGGCGAGGCTCGGTGAAGGAAAGGAAGAACCCATGTCCGACTACGCCCGGCGCCTCCCCAAGGCCGAACTTCACGTCCACCTCGAGGGCGCCATCCGCCCCGAGACCCTCCTCACGCTCGCCGAGCGCCACCGGATCGCCCTGCCCGCTCACGACCTCGAAGGGGTCCGGGACTTCTACCGCTTCCGCGACTTCCTCCACTTCATCGACGTCTACACCACCATCTGCAGGTGCCTCCGGACGCCCGAAGACTTCTACCTGGTCACCAAGGAGTTCCTCGCCTATCAGGCGAGCCTGAACGTCAAGTACTGCGAGACCTTCTTCGCGCCCGGCCACTTCATCAAGCAGGATGCGGACCTCGGGGCGATTGTGGACGCCATCACCCAGGCACGCAAGGAGGCCGCTCGCGATCTGGGCGTGCGCATGGAGCTCATCGCCGACATCTCGCGCGAGATGGGGGCCGAGTTCGGCGTGCGGATCGCCAAGGAGATGGTCCGCATCAAGGATCGCGGCGTCCTGGGGATCGGGATCGGCGGGGCCGAGGCCGAGTTCCCGGCCGAGTGGTTCGAGGAGGCCTTCCGCCTCGGTCGCGAGGCGGGGATGCCCGTGGTGGCCCACGCCGGCGAGGCCGATGGCCCCAAGAGCGTCTGGAGCGCCCTCAACGTCCTCAAGGCCCAGCGCATCGGTCACGGCGTGCGCTCCATCGAGGATCCCGCCCTCATCGCCCACCTGCGCGACCACCAGATCCCCCTCGAGGTCTGCCCCACGAGCAACACCTGCATCGGTATCTACCCCGACTACGCGGCGCATCCCCTGCGCAAGCTGGTCGAGGCGGGCTGCATGGTGACCCTCAACTCGGACGATCCTCCCATGTTCGAGACCGACCTGGTCCGCGAGTACGACGTGGCCATCACCGAGTTCGGCCTGTCGCGCGACCAGATCGAGCAGATCGTCCTCAACGGCATCCGCGCCTCGTTCCTGAGCGACGCTGAGAAGAAGGTCTACCTGGCGAGCTTCGAGGCGGAGCTGGCCACGCTGCGGGCCGAGCCGCTGAGCGTCTAAGAGCGCCCCTTGCCGAGCGCCGCCATGTTCCTGTTCGCCCTGGCGTCCGTCACCGGGGCGCTCGGCGTCACCTTCGCGCCGGGCACGGTCATCGCCGCCGCTGCGCTCATGGGAATGGTGGCGGCGAACGCCGCGCTGTTCTGGTCGTTCCAGGCCCCGGGCCTCGCGGCCGCACAGCTCTTGGCTTACGGCTCCTCGGTTGCGCTCGTCTTCCACGTGGCCTACTGGCGAAGTCAGGCCCGTGCGAGCGAGAAGGCTCATGACCGGCGGCGCTACTGGGCCGCGCTGGTCATGGTCCTCTGCTTCATCTTGATCCTGCGCGTGCTGGGGGCCTCGGCGTGGGGAAGCGCGCTCTTCGCCATGCCCGTCTCCTTCTCCCTGGCGCACGCCCTGGCTTCGGCGGCGGCCCTGCTCGCGCTCGGTCTCTTCGGGGCGATGACGCAGCGCGACGGGATCCGTATCGGGCTGTCGCTGCAGGTGGCGCTGAACGCCGTCTTGCTAAATCTGGCGGCCTTTGGCCACTACCTTCATCCCCATGCCACGGGGGGCGTCGGCTTCACCATCGCGGCCATGGCCGTCGGCGCGGCACAGGCCCTGGTCGGCATGGGGCTCTTGCGCAGGCTCTTCGTCCGGTGCGACACCATGGACCTCGAGGCGTTCGATGAGGTGAGGGGGTAGCCATGGCCCAGCCCTTGAATCAAAAGTTTACCTTGGCCTTCGAGCGGGTCGATCGCGACTGGCTCGGCGGCGCCTACGCGGCCCTCGCCCTGGCGATCGTCGGCCTCGCAGAGGCGATCAGGCTTTGCGATCGCGGCAAGGTTCAGACCGGCCTGCTGCTCTCGCTTGCCTGCGTCGTGGGCTTCGGGATCTGGTACATCCTGCGGGTCCCCGACTCGATCGTGGCTCTCTTCCGGTCCCTGGGGGCCTTGCTGGGCCACCGGGGCTAGAAAGCGGTTCCGACTCATGCCTTCACTGTTGCCCGTCGTGCTGCTGTTGCCCCTCATCGGGGCCGGGGCGATCGCCATGCTTTCCTCCGTGCGCCGCGATTGGCTCGCCGTGGGGGTGACGGCCCTCGCCCTGCTGCTCGCGCTCGCCGTGGCCCTGCCGTTCGATCCGCGCGGGGGCTGGCAGTCCCATGTTCTGCTCGATTGGTTTCCCTCGATCGGGATCGCCTATCGCCTCGGCCTCGATGGCCTCGGACTTCACTTCGTGGTGCTGACCTTCCTCCTTGGCTTCGCCGCCTCGGTTGCGGCCTGGCGCGCCAAGGTGAACGACCGGCTGACGCTCGTCGCGCTTCTGCTGGTCCAGGCCGGGGCCGGCCTGGCCTTCGCCTCGCGGGATCTCTTCTTGTTTCTCGCCGGCTGGCAGGTGGCCCTCGGCGCCGTGACGATGATCCTGGCGCGTCATGTGGCGGGCGGGACCGCGAGCAAGTTTCGCCTGTTCACGGGGGTCTCGTCCGCCCTGGTTCTCGCTTCGCTGCTCGTGCTGTACTTGCTGAACGGGACGAACGCCGACGTGGTGCTGCTGCATCAGAACCACCCTGCGGCGGTGGCGCCACTGGAGATGCAACGCCTCATCTTCGGAGTGCTGGCCGCCGGGTTCGCGGTGCAGATGCCCCTCGCGCCCTGGCATCCCTGGCTGCTCGACGCGCTCGAGGAGCTGCCCGCGCCGGTGGCCGCTTTGCTCGCGGGCGCCGTCGCTCCGCTCGGCGTCTTCGGCCTGATCCGCTACGGCCTGGCCGTCATGCCGGGACCCGCCCAGGACCTCGCGCCGGCGCTCGTGTTCCTGGGGCTGGTTTCGGTGGTCTACGGCCTCTGGGGGGCGCTGGCCCCGTCGTATCGCCGAAGAGTCGCCTGCGTCGCGGTGGCGAGCGCCGGCGCGACGGTGTCTGCTCTGGGCGCGTTCCAGGTCGTCACCATCCACGCGGCGCTCTTGCTGCTCGCCATCACCGGCATCGGCCTTCCCGCCTGGATCCTCGCGGCCGACGCCTGGCCTCGGCTCGCTTCGGATCGAAGGAAGTGGCTCGTCGCAGGAGCCGTCCTGGTGGTGATCCTCTGGCCGCTTGCGACCGCGGGGATCCTGGCGGGCTTCGCTGCGGGCTTCGCGCCGCTCGTCGGTCTGTAGGGGGTGAAAGTGATCGATCTTCGCTTGCTGTTGCCCGATGCCCTGGTGCTGGTCCTGCTGCTGGGCGCCCTTGTCGCCTGGCGCTTGCCTGCTGCCAGGACCCGGGTGGGCCTGGTCGTGAGCTATGGCCTGGTCGCCGCCGCGGGCGTCCAGCTCGGGACCCTGCTCGTCGAGCCGGGCGGGGCGAGCAGCCTCGGCACCATGGTTTCGCTGGATGCCTTCGCGGGTTTCTCGCGGCTGCTGATCCTGGTCTCGGGTGCCGCGGTCTCGGCCCTCGCGGGGGATCACCTCCGGGCCCACCCCGCGCGCGCTCGCTTCTACACCTGGCTGCTGCTCGCCACTTCGGGGGCCATGCTCCTGCCGGCGGCGGCGGACTGGGCCGTGGTCGCCCTCGCCCTGGAGGCCATGGCCATCGGCGCCTCGCTGCTGATCGGCTGGGATCGCGCTGCCGAGGGCGCCCCCCAAAGCCGGCTGCGCGCCGAGGCCGCCTTCAAGTCCTACCTGCCGAGCGCGGTGGCGACGATCCTGCTGCTGTTCGGCGCCTCGTGGCTCTTCGGCTTGACCGGGACCACCGCCCTGGCCGAGACGGGGAGCAAGCTGTTCGATCTCGGAACCACGACCCATGCCCCGATGCTGCTCGCGGTGGTCCTGGTGCTCGGCGGCGCGAGCTGCAAGGCCCTGCTCGTGCCCTTCCAGGCCTGGGCGATGGACGTGGCCGAGGGGGGCGCCCCGGTGGCCCTGGCCTTCGTCCTCACGGCTCCGGTGGTCGCGGCCTTCGCCTTCCTGGCTCGCCTGCTGCCCGGCGCCCTGATGATGGCGCGCGACTTGTGGGCGCCTGCCCTGCTGCTGATGGGCGTGGCCTCCATGGTGCTGGGGAGCCTGCTTGCGATCGCGCAGTCCCGCCTGACGCGCATGGTGGCCGCGGCCGCGATCGCCCAGGCGGGTTTCCTCGCCCTGGCGCTGGTCGCCTGCGCCCACCCCGACGCCGCAGTGGAGGCCAGGGCGGCCCTGCTCGTCGCGCTCGGCGCCTACGTCGCCTCGACCCTGGGGGCCTGCGCTGCGATCGCCTCGATCGCCGAGGGAACGGGCCAGACCGAACTCGGTGCCTATCGGGGCCTGGCGCGCCGCCACCCCTGGCTCGTGGGGGCGCTCGCCGCCTCGCTGCTGGGTCTCTCGGGCCTGCCGCCCTTCGCCGGCTTCTGGGGCAAGATCCTCGTCTTCAAGGCCGTGATCGGCTACGCGATCGCCTCGCAGGCCTACGGGCTGGTCTGGTGGGTGGTCTTCGCGGCCCTCCAGATGGCCCTCTCGGCGTATTATTACATGCGCGCCCCGCGCCTCTCGCTTGCGAGCTATGATCCGACGCTGCCCCCCTTCGAGGTCTCGAGCGGCGCGATCGCGGTCGCGGCCGCGGCCGTTCTCGCCCTCGTCCTTCCCTTCGTTGCGCCCGACGCCCTCTGGCAACTCGCCACCAAGGCCGTGGCCGGCCTTTGACCCAGGAGGTCCCCATGATCACCCAGGAAACCGTCCATCACGTGGCCAAGCTCGCGCGCCTCGCGCTGGATCCCGCCGAGGAGGCGACGCTGACCGAGCAGCTGGGCGCCATCCTGGGCTACGTCGAGCAGCTCAAGGAGCTGGACACCACCGGCGTCGCCCCCACGGCGCACCCCATTGCGCTGCGCAACGTGACCCGCGACGACGCCCTCAGGCCCAGCCTGACCCAGGCCGAGGTCCTCCAGAACGCCCCAGCCGCCGAGCAAGGCATGTTCCGCGTCCCCAAGATCCTGAGCGAGTAAGCCATGGCCACTTCCGATCCGATCGTCGTGGTGGGAGCCGGCGGCGCCGGCATGATGGCGGCGATCGCCGCCGCGCGCGCCGGCGCCTCGGTCACCTTGCTCGAGAAGACCAAGCGCGTCGGCTACAAGATCGTCATCTCGGGCAAGGGGCGCTGCAACATCACCAACGCCGAGCCCAGCGTCAAGGAGCTGGTCCAGCATTACCCGGGGGGCGGCCGCTTCCTGTGGAGCCTGCTCTCGCGCTTCGACACCCAGGACGCGGTGCGCTTCTTCGAGGACCTGGGGGTCAAGACCAAGCGCGATCGCGGCGGCCGCATCTTCCCCGAGTCGGACAAATCCACCGACGTGGTGGAGGCCCTCCAGCGCGAGATGGTCCGCTTAGGCGTCACCCTGAGGCTCGAGGCCCCCGCCAAGGAGATCAGGGTCGAGGACGGCCGGGTGACGGGGATCGAACTGCAATCGGGCGAGGTCGTCCCGGCGAGCGCTGTGATCGTCACGGTGGGGGGCCAGTCCTTCCCGGGCACCGGCTCGACCGGCGACGGCTACGCCATGGCGCGCGCGGTCGGCCACCAGGTGGTCGATCCCTTCCCCGCGCTCGTGCCCCTCAAGGTCGCGGGCGTCAAGGAGCTCGCGGACCTCGAGCTGCGCAACGTCAAGGCGACGGTCGTCGCGGACGGCAAGCCTACGCTCGATCGCCAGGGCGAGATGCGCTTTGCTCACTTCGGCCTGACCGGGCCCATCATCCTGTACCTGAGCCGCCACGCGGTGCAGGCCCAGAAGCAGGGCAAGAAGGTCGAGATCCACCTCAACCTGAAGCCGGCGCTGAGCCGCGAGCAGCTCGACGCGGGCCTGCGCCGCGACTGGGAGGCGGCCCCGAGGGCGACGGTTGGCGAGGCCATGAAGGAGCGCCTGCCCGAGCGCCTCATTCCCTTCTTCCTCGCCGCGGCGGGGGTGGATGCGGCCAGGCGCGTCTCGGAAGTGACGCGCCAGGAGCGCAACCGGATCCTCGACACCTTCCAGCGCTGGGCCTTCCCCGTGATCTGCCCGCTGTCCAAGGAGGTGGCCGAGGTCACCGCCGGCGGGGTCGAGCTCAAGCAGGTCGACGGCAAGACCATGGAGTCCAAGCTGGTGAAGGGCCTGTACTGGGCCGGCGAGGTCCTGGACGTTGACGGCTACATCGGGGGCTACAACCTCCAGGCCGCCTGGTCCACGGGGTGGGCGGCGGGCCTCGGGGCCGCACGGCAGGTCCTTTCCCCCGAGGACCCCGAGCGGGTGCTGATCAGCGTCACCCGCTAGTCCACGCACGCGCCTACTCTTCCTCGTGCTTCGGCCGGCGGCTACCCATGGCCGAGGGCAGGCCCGGCTGCTCGGCCTGCCAGAGGACCTCGTTATCGGCGTCGGGCCCCGGGATCTCGGGAGTCGTCTCGTGCCCAGCGTCGACGATGTCCCAGGGCATGCTGGCCGCGAAGATTCCCGTCTTGATCGGCATCTCGGCGCCGACGGTCTCACGCTCATGAGGCAGGTGGACCTCCTGCACGGCATGCGCCCTGGCCTTGCGGCCGAAGGGGGGATGCCGCATGCGATCGCTGCGCGAGCTCAACCCGGGGAAGGGCACGTCGAGCGGCGAGGGCTCCCAGGCCCCCACCGGCTCCTGGTGCCTGAAGAGTGCCTCGTAGCGGCGCTCGACGTCCGCGCCGAGCGTAGGCGGCACGTAGGAGGGCCGCGCATGCAGCTCCTCGCGCGACAGCTTGAAGACCCTGGCGACGCCGAGGTCCTCGTCCAGGTCCAGCGCCGCGACCTCGACCAGGACGTGGCGGCCGTCGCCGAGCCGGATGCCGGCCAGGCAGATCGCGTTCGTGTCGGTGTCCACCACCACGTCCACCACGATGCCGCACGGCCGATCCTCGCGGTCGTGGACCGCCCACCCCACGAGGTCCGGCGACCCCGGGGCCAACACGTAATCCGGAAGCTCGCGCATCGCCTTCAGCGCCATTGCCCGCCTCGCTTTCACGCGCGTGGCCCAAGGGCGTCGCTGGCGCCGATGGGTCGCCCTGCTTCAGTGTGGCAACACTCTAAGGGCGGCATCTCCGAGCGTCAACGGCCGGACGATCCCCGCGCCGGCTTTCATGAGCCCTGCTTGCATCTTTGGGGCCTTCCCGGCAAAATGGGAGTCTTATCGGTGTAATAGGTCAGAGCGAAGACGAGGTTAAGATGCGGCTCGACAAGTGGCTCAAGCTCTCGCGGGTCATCAAGCGGCGCACCGTGGCCAACGAGGTCTGCGACCAGGGCCGGGTGGCCATCAACGGCCGTCCAGCCAAGGCGGCGGCCGAGGTGAAGCCCGGCGATCGCCTCTCGATCCAGTTCGGGGGCAAGACCCTCAAGCTCGAGATCCTCCTGGTCCCGAGCACCCCCGTCGCCGCCAAGAGCGCCTCGGACCTCTACCGCATCGAGGGCGACGTCGCCGCGATCGACTGATCCGCCCCTTCCGCCACCGCACCCGCACGAAAGAGGACACGACACACACCATGACCAGCACCTTGATCGAAGACATCTACGCGCGCGAGATCCTGGATTCGCGGGGCAACCCCACCGTCGAAGTCGACGTGGTGCTGACCGGTGGGGCCTCGGGCCGCGCGGCCGTGCCCTCCGGCGCCTCGACCGGCGCCCACGAGGCCGTCGAGCTCAGAGACGACAACGAGCCCACCCGTTACGACGGCAAGGGCGTGCTGCGCGCGGTGGACAACGTCAACGAGGTGATCGCCAACGAGCTCGCCGGCATGGACGCCATGGACCAGATCGAGATCGACGAGGCCATGATCCAGCTCGACGGCACCCGCAACAAGGCCAAGCTCGGCGCCAACGCCATCCTCGGCGTCAGCATGGCCATCGCCAAGGCCGCCGCCAACGCGACCGGCATGCCCCTCTACCGCTACATGGGCGGGATGGGCTCGCGCACCCTGCCCGTGCCGATGATGAACATCCTCAACGGCGGAGCCCACGCCGACAACCCCATCGACATCCAGGAGTTCATGATCATGCCGGTGGGCGCCGCCTCGTTCGCCGAGGCCCTGCGCTGCGGCACCGAGATCTTCCACCAGCTTAAGAAGGTCCTGCGCCGCCGCGGCCTCAACACCGCAGTCGGCGACGAGGGCGGCTTCGCGCCGGCGATCAAGACCGCCGAGGAGGCGCTCGACCTCATCGTCGAGGCCATCGGCCAGGCGGGCTACTCGGCCGGCGGCGACGTGCTGCTGGCCCTCGACGTGGCCTCGACCGAGTTCTTCAAGGACGGCGTCTACCGCTTCGAGGGCGAGGGCGTCAACCGCAGCCGCGAGCAGATGGTCGACTACCTGGCGAGCCTGTGCGATCGCTACCCGATCATCTCGATCGAGGACGGCATGGCCGAGGACGACTGGGAGGGCTGGCGCCTTCTCACCGAGCGCGTGGGCGAGCGCGTCCAGCTGGTCGGCGACGACCTGTTCGTCACCAACCCCGATCGCCTGGCGCGCGGCATCGCCGAGGGCATCGCCAACGCCATCCTCGTCAAGGTCAACCAGATCGGCACCCTGACCGAGACCCTCACCACCATCGAGATGGCCAAGCGCGCCGGCTACGGCGTCGTCATCAGCCACCGCTCGGGCGAGACCGAGGACACCACCCTCGCCGACCTCGCGGTCGCGACCAACGCCGGCCAGATCAAGACCGGCTCGGCCTCGCGCTCGGACCGCATCGCCAAGTACAACCAGCTCCTGCGCATCGAGGAAGAGCTCGGTGAAGGGGCCGTCTATCCCGGCCGCGAAGCCTTCTACAACCTGGGCTAGGCGGACGCAAGACCCGCGCGCGGCACCCCGTGCCGCGCGCGCAAACCACGAACGGCTCGCCGCATCGCGCGCGCGACCTTCGCGATAGGAAGCAAATGGAAGCACGAAAGAGTACCAAGATCGTCGCCACCCTCGGCCCCGCCTCGAGCAACGACGAGGTGGTCCGCCGCCTGATCGAGGCCGGGGTGGACGTGTTCCGCCTCAACTTCTCGCACGGCACCCACGAGACCCACCTGGCGAACATCGAGCGGGTCCGCCGCATCGCCAAGGAGATGGGGCGCCACATCGCCCTGTTGCAGGACATCCAGGGCCCCAAGATCCGCGTCGGCGAGATCAAGGGCGGCCAGGTGACCCTCATCCCCGGCCAGACCTTCATCCTGACCACCCAGCCGCTCGAGGGCAACGAGCAGATGGCCTCGGTCTCGTACGAGCGCCTCACCGAGGACATCGAGCCGGGCAAGCGCATCCTCTTGGATGACGGCCTGCTCGAGCTGCAGGTGGTCGAGGTCAAGCCCGAGATGCTCGTCACCCGCGTGATGGTGGGCGGGCCCCTCAAGCCGCGCAAGGGCGTCAACTTCCCCGGCAGCCCCCTCAAGATCTCGGTGCTCACCGACAAGGATCGCCGGGATCTGGCCTTCGGCGCCCAGCACGGCGTTGACCTGGTCGCGGCCTCCTTCGTCCAGCAGGCCTCCGACGTGCTCGAGGTCAAGGACTGCCTGGCCAAGAACGGGGTCCGGACCCCGGTCATCGCCAAGATCGAGCGCCGCGAGGCCGTCCAGGCCCTCGCCGAGATCGTCGCGGTCGCCGACGGGGTCATGGTCGCGCGCGGGGACCTGGGCGTCGAGATCCCCGTCGAGGACGTGCCCCTTGTCCAGAAGCAGATCATCCGGATGTGCAACCTGGAGGGCAAGCCCGTCATCACGGCCACCCAGATGCTCGACTCGATGATCCACAACCCGCGCCCCACCCGCGCCGAGGCCTCGGACGTCGCCAACGCGATCCTCGACGGCACCGACGCGGTCATGCTCTCCAACGAGACGGCGGCGGGCTCGTACCCCCTCGAGGCGGTCGAGACCATGGCGCGCATCGCCCTTCAGGTCGAGCGCAACGTGCGCCCCACCGAGCGTCCCGAGCTGGAAGAGGACTACGCGCGCCCGGTGCAGGATGCGATCGCGCACGCCGCGACCCGCATGGTGCCCGAGCTCAACGCCTCGGCCATCATCACGGCGACCTACTCGGGCTCGAGCGCTCGCCACGTCTCCAAGTACCGCCCGAACTGCCCGATCATCGCGGCCTCCTGCAACGAGGAAGTCTGCCGTCAGATGGCCCTGGTGTGGGGCGTGGTGCCCATGCACATCGCCGAGAACGACAACATCGAGTCGCTCTTCACCGAGGCGGTCGACTGCGCCAAGGGGATGGCCATCCTCGCGCCGGGGGACCTCGCGATCATGGTCGCGGGCGTGCCCATGGGCGAGGCCGGCACCACCAACTCGATCAAGGTCGAGGTCATCACCAGCATCATCACCCGCGGCATGGGGCTCGGCCAGCGCCCGATCAGCGGCATCGCCCGGGTGGCCAGCACCCCCCGCGAGGCCATGAGCAAGCTGGAGCCCGGCGACATCCTGGTCACCCACCAGACCGACGCCGAGTGGACGCCTGCAATGGAGCGCGCTAACGGCACGGTGGTGCACGCCGGCGGGCTGACCAGCCATGCGGCCATCGTCTCGCTGGAGCTCGGCAAGCCGGTCATCCTTGGGACCGAGGACCTGGGCAAGATCCACGACGGGATGGTCATCACCCTCGACCCGGTCCGGGGCCTGGTGCTCTCGGGGCAGGTCAAGATCTAGGGCGCCCCATGCTCGTTATGTTAGACTAGAATTGCCACCCATCGCCCTCCATGCGGGGGCGGTGGACCTGTTTTTTCAGAGGAGATTGCAATGACGCTATCGGCTAACCCCGTCACCGCGCTCGGTGCGGACAACCTCGAGACCCGCATCGCCAACGACATCGTCCAGGTCGTCGAGGCCGCGGCCTTGGCCTCCGGCCGCCTGATGGGCCAGGGGGACAACCACGCCGCCGATCAGGCCGCCACCGAGGCCATGCGCGAGACCCTCAACCGCATGGACCTTTGCGGCACCATCGTCATCGGCGAGGGCGAGCGCGACGAGGCCCCCATGCTCTACATCGGCGAGAAGGTCGGCTCCTGGCGCGAAGGTGCCTGCGAGATCGACATCGCGGTCGATCCGCTCGAGGGCACCAACCTGGTCGCCAAGGGCCTCCCCAACTCCATCGCGGTCATGGCGGTCTCCGAGAAGAACGGCCTGTTCTACGCCCCCGACACCTACATGGAGAAGCTGATCGTGGGTCCTGCCGCCGCCGGCAAGGTCGACATCACCGCCCCGGTCAAGACCAACCTCGCCATCCTCGCCATGGCCCTCAAGCGCGAGATCAGCGACCTGACCATCGTCATCCTGGAGCGCGATCGCCACCAGGGCCTGATCGACGAGGTCCGCGCCGCGGGCGCCCGCATCCGCCTGATCAGCGACGGCGACGTCTGCGCGGCGATCTCGGCGGCGGTCCGCGGCACCGCGGTCCACGCGGTCATGGGCATCGGCGGCGCGCCCGAGGGCGTGCTCGCGGCGGCGGCCATGAAGTGCCTGGGCGGCGAGATCCAGGCCCGGATCAAGCCCCGCAACGAGCAGGAGGCCGAGCGCTGCCGCGCCATGGGCATCGATCTGGACAAGGTGTACTTCACCGACGACCTGGCCCCCGGCAAGCAGATCATCTTCGCCGCCACCGGCATTACCGAGGGCGACATCCTGCACGGCGTGCGCTACTACGGCGCCGGCCACCGCACCTACTCGCTGGTCATGGGCGCCTCGACCGGCACGATCCGCTTCATCGACTCGGTCCACCAGACCGACAAGAACACCGCGGTCGCCCTCGAGCGCTTCTAACCCCACCCGACGCGAGGGGCCGTCCATTGGACGGCCCCTCGCGTGCTATCATGGGCGTCATGAGGTTCCTTTTCTTCATCGCAGCCCGCCACCTCCAGGCCCGCTGGCGCCAGACGGTCATGCTCGTGTTGAGCGTGGCGGTGGGCGTCGCCATCCTCACCACCGCCCTGTCCCTGACCAACGGGTTCGAGGCCGACCTGGTGGATCGCATCCTCGGCACCACGCCCCACGTGGCGGTCACCGATGCGCTCACGGGCATGGTCAAGGACTACCCGCGCCTCCAGGCGAAGATCCGCCCGGTGCCCCACGTCAAGAGCGTCCTCCCCTTCGTCAACGGCCAGGCGCTCTTGACCCGATCCGGCTTCTCGTCGGGGGTGCTGGTCCGGGGCATCGACCCCGCCCAGGAGAAGGACAACCCCGACTGGACCAAGTACGTCCTCGAGGGGGACCTGGCGCCGCGAGGGGATCTGCCCGGCATCATGCTGGGCAGCGAGCTCGCCAAGAAGCTGGGCGCACGCCCCGGCGATCGCATGCTGCTGGTCAGCGGCCTGGCCTCCAAGCAGGCGGTTGTCGTGACGGGGCTTTACCAGGCGGGCCTCTACGAGTACGACGCCCACGTGGCCTACCTGGATCTTGCGGTCGCGCAGCGGGTCTTCGGCCTGGGCGACAGCGTGACCGGGCTCTCGATCCGCCTCGACGACGTCTTCTCTGCCCCGGGGGTGGCCTCCGAGCTTCAGCGTCTGGTCCCCTACAGCGTCAGGTCCTGGACGGTCAACAACAGCAGCCTCCTGGGGGCCCTCGCCCTCGAGAAGCGGGTGATCTTCCTGGTCACCATGTTCATCATCATCGTCGCCACCATGGGCATCGCCAACACGCTGGCCATGTGGGTGCTCGAGCAGAGCCGCGAGATCGCGATCCTCAGGGCCATCGGCTCGCCCGGCGCCACCATGGGCCGCATGGTCGTCCTCGAGGGGGGGATCGTGGGGATCCTGGGCGTGGGGCTCGGGCTCTTGGCGGGCGTCGGCCTGTCGCTTGCGCTCGGCACCTTCCCTGTGGCGCTGCCCTCGGACGTCTACTACATCGATCGCTTGCCCGTGCGCATGGACCCGATGGATTTCGCCCTCACGGCCGCCGCCGCCATCGCGGTGGCTCTGCTTGCGTGCCTCTTGCCCGCGCGCCGCGCCATCAAGCTCGATCCGATCGAGGTGATCCGGCGTGCTTGAGGCCGTTCCCGGGGATTTCTCGGGCAAGCTAGACATCGTGAGCAAATCTTCGTATCATTTGGGTGGTAAGGTTTAGGAAACTTGATATTTTTCGCCCGCCGCATCCCTGTGTCCCGCCGGAGCGCCTCGCTCGGAGCGATCGCAGCGTTCTTGATCCTCGCCAGCGGCTGCGCCTCTCTGTTCGGTCGCGCGCCGGCCCCCGGGGCCGATGCGGCCCGGCAGCAGGTCGCCCGGCTCGCGATCGTCGAGTTCGTCGATCTCACCGGCCAGGACGTGGCGGGTTCGTTCACCCGGACCTTCTGCCAGGAGGCGATCCAGAGCCTCAGCGGGGTGCTCGCGGCCTCGCCGATCGCTCGGCCGGGGCCGAGGCTCGCCGCCAGCTGGCTCAAGGGCCAGGGGGCGACGCTCGGTGTTCCGGCCTTTCTCACCGGGACGATCAGCGGGTATCGGGTCCAGGCGAGCCAGGGGCGCGTCTGGGTCTCGATGACCGTCAAGGTCGTCGCGGCGGACACTGGCAAGATCCTCTGGACCAAGCGACTGGTGAGCACCGAGCCGCTCGATCCGCATCATCCACCGGCGGTCGCCTTCGAGCGGGCCGCCCGATCTGCAGCAAGGGAGTTTGCACATGACTACGCGCCCTAATCTTCTCGGTGCCGTCCTCGCCGCATCGGCGGTCGTCGCCACCGCGCTCTGCGCGCCGGCTCAGGCCATTCCTCTCATCGGCATCGGGGCCTCGGCCGGGGGCCACGTGGGCTACATGAGCAGTTCGGCCGTTTCCGGGCCCACCTTCGAGCTGGACGGCAACGTGGAGGCCTTCGGCTTCGACGTCGCGGGCAACCTCCTGACCCGCATGGGGGGCAGCGAGATGTTCGGCGAGGTGGGCCTTCGCAAGGAGCTCTCGTTCCTTCCGATGATCTCGCTCAAGCCCGGCGTCTTCTACCAGGGCCAGAGCCTCTTCTCGCCCACCTACGACCACGGCGTGGCGGCCCGCGTCGATCTCGGCCTCTCGCCGATCCTCTCGCCGCTGACCTTCGAGGGCAGCGCCGGCGTCGGATTCCCGCTTGCTTACCAGCACGCGCTTGCGACCTACATGCTGGGCGCCAACCTCTCGCTGTTCCCGATGACCAGCATCGGCGTGCGCTACCGGGGGTATCGCGATCTCGCCGTAACGACCGATATCAGCGTCATGGAGCTAGGTTTACGGGTCACCATTTAGGTGCTATGCTGGTTCTTAATGAAGATAAGCAACGCTTCATTGATGCCTCGCGCCTTCCTTCTTGCAATCCTGTGATAACGCCCGTCGACTAGCGCGTTAGGAGTGACGATTCGAAATGGATAAGGAAAAGATTCTCGTTGTCGATGATGAGGCGAGCATCCGCCAGATCGTGGAGACCCGGCTCAAGTTGGCCGGCTACGAGGTGATCACCGCGGCCGACGGGGTCGAGGCCCTCGAGAAGGCGGCGGCTCACAACCCGGACCTGATCGTCCTGGACATCATGATGCCCAAGATCGACGGCTTCGAGGTTTGCCGCGAGCTCCGCAAGAACATGATGACGCCGATCATCATGCTCACCGCCAAGGGCGACATCACCGATCGCATCGCCGCCCTCGAGCTCGGCGCCGACGACTACGTGGTCAAGCCCTTCTCCCCGCGCGAGCTGGAGGCCCGCATCAAGGCGGTCCTGCGCCGCACCCACACCGACGTCGCCAAGCAGGCCACCATCAAGGTGGACAAGCTGCTGATCGATACCGGCAAGCGCCAGGTCCTCAAGGACGGCAAGAAGGTCAAGCTGACCGAGATGGAGTTCAACCTCCTCGAGCTCTTGGCCACCAACCCGGGCCGCGCCTACTCCCGCTCGGAGATCCTGCACCAGGTCTGGGGCTACCGCCTGAGCCAGTACTCGGACACCCGCGTGGTCGACGTCCACATCTCGCGCCTGCGCTCCAAGCTTGAGGACGACCCCAGCTCGCCGGAGCTCATCCTCACGGCGCGCGGCACGGGCTACATGTTCGCCCACTACACCCCGCAGCCGGTCGAGGCCACGACCAGCGCTTAAGCGCGTAACCAACCTGTCGCGGCGGGTGGACATCGTCCACCCGCCGCGTTTCGATTTGGAGGATGGGTGCATGCCGCGCAAGCCCGTGATCGAGACGCCGCGCCTCCACCTGCGCGAGATGACCCTCGAGGACGCCGAGGCCCTCTTCGGGGTCTTCGGGGATCCGGTGGCCATGCGTTATTTTCCTGCCCCCTACACCCTCGAGCAGCTCGAGGGTCTGATCGCCCGAAACCAGGAGCGCTACCGGACCCTGGGCTTCGGGCTCTGGACGGTCCTGGATCGGGATTCTCGCGCGATCGTGGGCGACTGCGGCCTGACGATCCAGACGATCGAGGACCATGAGGAGCTCGAGATCGGCTACCACTTCCTGCCTTCGCACCAGGGCCGCGGCTACGCGACGGAGGCGGCCGCGGCCTGCCTCGGCTGGGGGTTCGAGCGCACCGGCTACGATCGGATCGTCTCGATGATGGTCGTGGATCACGCCGCCTCGCGCCGGGTCGCCGAGAAGGTTCACGCGCGCTACCTGGGCGAGTTCGAGCGCGTGGGCCTGCCCCATTGCTATTACGGCACGACCCGCGCCGAGCACCGCGGGGCGGCGCCCTGCTGAGACGCCAAGCCGGACCCTGCCCCCTCGAACCATCCTGCTTCGAGGGGGCAGGATCCGGGCAGGGCTTCGTCATCAAGCGCCTGGCGGAGCCTTGAGTCCCCCCCTGCGGTACGCTATGATTCGACCGCTGCGACCTTTGCAGCGAGGCGAGGTGAACCGATGGACGCGCCCCTCACGCAGGAGCTCCGTAAGTTCGTCGCCCCGGAGTTCGTGGTTGGGCCTGGGGCGCGCAGCCTTGTGGGCCGCTATGCCCGCAACTTCGCCGCGACCAAGGTCCTCGTGGTGACCGATCCTGGCGTTATCGCGGCGGGCTGGGCCGGTGAGGTCATCCGCAGCCTGGAGAAAGAAGGCCTCGCCTACGCCGTCTATCACGAGGTTAGCCCCAACCCCCGCGACCATGAGGTGATGGCGGGCTCAAACGTCTACCACACCGAGGGGTGCGACGTCCTGCTGGCGGTGGGGGGCGGCAGCCCGATGGATTGCGCCAAGGGGATCGGAATCGTCTCGCTCAATGGCGGCCATATCCTCGACTACGAAGGGGTCGACAAGGTCGAGGTCGCGATCCCGCCCATGATCTGCGTGCCGACCACGGGGGGCACCTCGGCGGATGTCTCCCAGTTCGCCATCATCTCGGACACGCGCCGGCGCACCAAGATCGCGATCCTCAGCAAGATGCTGGTGCCCGACGTCTCCTTGATCGATCCTGAGACGCTCGTGACCATGTCCCCCGAGCTGACCGCCGCCACGGCCTTCGATGCGCTGACCCATGGGATCGAGGCCTACGTCTCGAATGCCAGCTCCGCGCTCACGGATCTGCTCTCCCTCGAGGCGATCCGCCTCATCACGCACCACATGCTGCCTGCCTGGGAGCACCCGGACGACCTCGCGCTTAGGCTGCAGGTCATGCGCGGCAGCCTCTTCGCGGGCCTGGCCTTTTCGAATGCCAGCCTCGGCATCATCCACGCCATGGCCCACAGCCTCGGTGGCCTGCTGGACTCCCCCCATGGCCTCTGCAATGCGACCCTGCTCGAGGCCGGCATCGCCTTCAACTACGAGGCGGTCCCCGGGCGCTTCAAGGAGATCGCCCGCGCCATGGTGGGCGGCCAAGCCGACGTGCCGGACGCCCTGGGGGCCATCCTCGGCGTGATCGAGGCCCTGCGCATCGGCACGGGCGTGAAGCGAACGCTCGGCGAGATGGGAGTCTCGAGGGCGGACATTCCGAGCCTGACCAGGCTCACGCTGGCGGATGCGTGCCTCTTCACCAACCCCCGTTGGCCCACCTTCGCCGAGGTCGAGGAACTCTATGAGCGTCTACTCTGACGGGGGTGAGGACCCGCGCGCTCTGCGCGACAAGATCATGGGCCTGGGGGAGGCCTCCACCCGGAAGAACTACTATCCGCTCCTCCAGCAGCGGCTCGCCGAGCTCAACGAGAGCCAGCGCTTCCTCTCGAGCCTCATGAAAAACCTTTCGGGGATGGTCTACCGGTGCGATCACGATCCCGACTGGACCATGCGCTTCTTGAACGGCGCCTGTTGCGATCTGACCTGCTTCACCTGCGCTCAGCTCCTGGGAAGCGCCCAGGTTTCGTTCGGAAGCCTCATCCACCCCGACGACCGCGATGGCGTCTACGGACAGGTCGAGCAGGCAGTCCAGGCCAACCAAGCGTACGAGGTCACCTACCGGATCCGCGATGCGCGAGGCGAGGAGCGCTGGGTGCTCGACAAGGGGCGAGGGGTCTACGGCGACGGCCAGACCCTCCTCTTCCGCGAGGGCTTCATCACCGAGATCACCGAGCTGAAGCATGCCCAGGAGGCCCTCTTCCGGCGCACCATCGAGCTGGAGCAGGCCAAGGAGTTCGAACGGCTCAAGACCCGCTTCGTCAACGCGATCACCCACGACCTCCGGACGCCACTGACGACCATCAGGGGGTTCGCCGAGTTCCTGGAGGACGAGGTCGCGGGCCCCCTCGCACCGAGGCAGCGAGAGTTCGTCCAGGAGATTGAGCGCAGCGCCGGTCGCCTGGAGCACCTCGTCAACGACCTGCTCGATTTCGCGCGGCTCGAGGCGGGGACCTTCCACCTGCAAGCGGTGCCCTCCGACCTGCGGTCCAAGATCGACGCGATCGTGGTCAGCCTGTCCCCTCAAGCCGAGGAGGCCGACCTGCGCATCGTGGTGGACGCGCCGGCGACCCTGACGTTGACCATGGATCCCGCGCGTATCGAGCGGGTGCTCATGAATTTTCTCATTAACGCGATCCACTTCACGCCGGCCGGGGGAACGGTCCTGGTGCGGGCATGCGCGCAGGGTGACCACGTCCTGTGCGAGGTCGAGGACAGCGGGATCGGGATCGCCCCCGAGGATGTTCCTAGGCTGTTTCAGCCCTTCGCCCAGCTGGAGGCGGGGGCAAGGCGCCAGACCGGGACCGGTCTGGGGCTCAGCATCAGCAAGGCCCTGGTCGAAGCCCACGGCGGCACCGTCGGGGTACGAAGCCAGCTCGGGCGAGGCAGCGTCTTCTGGTTCACCCTTCCCGTCGAGACCTGAACCAGGAAGACTTCGCCTGCGGCTAGACGGTCGCGCCGTCCAGCGGGGCGGTGCGGTCGTTGCGCCGATCGCGCGCGACGTTCGAGCCCTCGATGCTCTTGGCGTACTTCTTGACCTCGGCCGCAAGGCTCGAGAGCTCGAGGAAGTCCTTGATGTCGCGGGCCTCGTTGGTGACCAGGGCGATGGAGAGCGAGCAGAGGGGGAACTGCTGCTTCTGGCCTCGACGATCCACCGAGAGGATGAAGCCGCGCTCGCGGTCCTCGATCGGGTACAGCTCAGGGATCTCGGCGTCGAAGATCCGGATGATCTCGCGGGCCAGGCGCTCGGCCACGTGCGGCTGCGAGACGACGATGAAGTCGTCGCCGCCGATGTGGCCGATGAAGTCGCCGGGGTGGTCGACCACCTGCACCGCCTGCTGCAGCACCGAGGCGCACAGCCGGATGACCTGGTCGCCTTGCTCGAAGCCGAACTTGTCGTTGTAGGCCTTGAAGTTGTCCAGGTCGGTGTAGAGGATCGCGAGCTGCTCGCCCGAGGCGAGGCGCCGCTGGACCTCCGTCTGGATGGTGACGTTGCCGGGCAGCTTGGTGAGCGGGTTCGCGTTCTGGTCGTTCTGCTGCATGACGGCCAGGGCTTCGCCCATCTTGTTGAAGGCCTGGGCGAGCTGCTCCAGCTCGTCGCCGGTGGCGATCTCGACGCGCTTGGTGAGATCCCCGTGGGAGATCGCCGTGGCCTGGGCCACCAGCTCGCGGATGGGGTTGGTGATGGTGCGCGAGAGGCCGGTGGCGACCAGCGACGCGAGGATGGCGCCGGCCAGCGCCAGGCAGAAGATGGAGAACTGGGTCTGACGCGACGCCGCCTGCATGGGGGCCTGGGGCTCCCCGATGAAGAGGAGGCCGACGAACTCGCCGTAGTCGCCGAACAAAGGGGCGAAGGCCCCCATGTACTCGTCCTTGCCGAACCGGACGATCTGCTTGGAGACCTTGCCGGTCTCGCGGACCTGGTGGACGACCTTGAGCGGCAGCTCGCCCTTCAGCCGGGCGCTGCCGTCGGTGCGGATGGTCTGGGCGAGCCAGTGGCTGATGCGGGAGTTGCCCCCCGCGATGCCGACCTCGAGGCCCGTGATCCCCTGGATCTGGTCGACGAAGGCGCGATCGAGCCAGGAGCCCACCATGACGGCCCCGACGACGCGATCGCCCACCTTCATGGGGGCGATGCCGCGGATGGCGAGGCCCTGCTCGCCCATGGGCTCGACGCCCTTGACCGGCTCGTTGGCCAGGGCGAGCTGGACGCCCGCGCTGACCAGCTCCGAGACCTCCTTGGGGACGCCTCGCTCCTTGATGGCGCGGCCGTTCGCGTCGAAGACGCGCACGATGCGGTTCTTGGGCAAGAGATCGACCAGGTCGTCCATCGCCGTGCTGGCGCTGCCGCCTCCGGCGGTCACGAAGCGCAGGGCCTTGGGGTTGCTCGCGACCATCTGGGCCGAGGCGAGCGCGTCCTGCGCGAAGTAGTCGAAGGTGTGAAGGGTGACGGCCACGTCGTTGTCGAGGCGCTTGCTGGCCTCGGACTTGAGGCCCTTGGCGGTCATGACCGAGGCGACCAGCGCGACGAGCACCAGCAGCGACAGGCAGACCAGGGTGAAGACCCCGGCCAGCTTGACGGCGATGTTGACACGCATGGTTGATCGCATGGCGGACCTCCCGTGGCGGCGAGCGCTGCTTTAGTTATTGTAGCCGGAACGGTCAAGCTGACCAAGCTTAAAGCAACTTTAATCGCTATGAGTTTCCGCTATACTGGTAAAGCGTTTCTCTAACCACCTTCGAAAGGGATCCGATGCACTACGCCAACAACCTGCTCGACACGATCGGCCACACGCCCCTGGTCAAGCTCAACCGCGTCACCCAGGGCATCAAGGCCACCGTGCTCGCCAAGGTCGAGTTCTTCAACCCCGGCGCCTCGGTCAAGGACCGCCCGGCGATCCACATGATCGAGGATGCCGAGGCCAAGGGCCTGCTCAAGCCCGGCGGCACCATCGTCGAGCCGACCAGCGGCAACACGGGGGTCGGCCTTGCGATCGCGTGTGCCATCAAGGGCTACCGCTGCGTGTTCACCATGCCCGACAAGATGAGCCAGGAGAAGCGCGACGTGCTTCGCGCCTACGGCGCCGAGGTCGTCATCACCCCGACGTCGGTCGCCAACGACCATCCGGATTCCTACTACAGCGTCGCCAACCGCCTGACCCGCGAGATCCCCGACGCCTACCAGCCCAACCAGTTCCACAACGCCAAGAACCCCGAGGCCCACTACCTGACCACCGGCCCCGAGCTGTGGGAACAGACCGCGGGCACCATCACCCACTACGTCTCGGCGATGGGCACCGGCGGCACCATCTCGGGAGCCGCCAAGTACATCAAGGAGCAGAACGGCCGCGTCGTCGTCGTGGGCGTGGACCCCGAGGGCTCGATCTACTCGGGCGACACCCCCAAGCCCTACCAGATCGAGGGCATCGGCATGAACTACATCCCCGACACCGTGGACCTGCGCCTGATCGATCGCTACGAGCGCGTCGGCGACGCCGAGGCCTTCGCCATGACCCGCCGCCTCGCCCGCGAGGAGGGGATCCTCGCCGGCGGCTCGTCGGGGGCTGCGGTCGTCGCGGCGCTGCGGGTGGCCCGCGATCTTCCCGCGGACGCGGTGGTGGTCGTGCTCCTGCCCGATTCGGGTCGCGGCTACGTCTCCAAGATCTTCAACGACGAGTGGATGAAGCAGCACGGCTTCATCGAGAGCCCGCGCCACAGCGTGATGGTGGGATCCTTGCTGGCCGCGCGCGGCGCGCGCTCGAGTCTCATCGCCGTCAAGCCCGCCGAGCCCGTCGCCAACGCCGTCGAGCAGCTGCGCGAGCACGGCATCTCCCAGCTGCCCGTGATGGACGGCGACGAGGTCGTCGGCTCGGTCCAGGAGAGCACCCTGCTCAAGGCCATCGTCGAGGGCGCGGGCGCCACCAAGACCGTCGCCGAGGTGATGGGGCGTCCCTACGCCGTGGTGGACGAGGCGGAGAGTGTCAGCAAGGTCTACGAGGCGCTCTTGCGCGGTGACGGAGCGGTGGTGGTCGCCAAGGCCGGCCGGCCTCACGGCGTCCTGACCAAGATCGACCTCATCGAGTTCTTCGCGAGCTCGCAGCAAGTGGGAGTGACCGTCTAATGAAGTTCGAGACCAAGGCCATCCACGTGGGCCAGGGGGCCGACCCCACCACCGGCGCGACCATCGTGCCCATCTACCAGACCTCGACCTACACCCAGGAGGACGCCGGGGTCCACAAGGGCTTCGACTACTCCCGCACCGCGAACCCCACCCGCAAGGCCCTCGAGGACTGCCTCGCCTCGCTCGAGGGGGCCCAGTTCGGCCTGGCCTTCTCCTCGGGGGTGGCCGCCACCGACGCGACCCTGAAGCTGCTGTCGGCGGGCGACCACGTGGTCGTCTCGGACGACGTGTACGGCGGGACCTATCGCCTGTTCGAGAAGGTGCTCACCCGCTACGGCATCAGCTTCAGCTGGGTGGACGCCCAGGACCTGGACAAGGTTCGCGCCGCGATCCAGCCGAACACCAAGCTGATCTGGTCGGAGTCGCCGACCAACCCGTTGCTGCGCCTGATCGACATCGAGGGCCTCTCCTTGGTGGCAAAAGAGCGGGGCGTTTTGCTCGCCATCGACAACACCTTCGCCAGCCCCTACCTCCAGAACCCGCTCGCCCTGGGCGCCGACATCGTCGTGCACTCGACGACCAAGTACCTGGGCGGCCACTCGGACGTGGTGGGCGGCGCCTTCATGACCAACCGCGAGGACCTCTACCAGCAGGTGAAGTTCGTCCAGAACTCGATCGGGGCCATCCCCGGCCCCCACGACGCCTTCCTCACCCTGCGCGGCGTCAAGACCCTGGCCATCCGCATGCGCCAGCACTGCGCCAACGCCAAGGTGGTGGCCGCGTGGCTCGAGCAGCACCCCTTGGTCGAGGCGGTCTACTACCCCGGCCTTGCTTCCCACCCGCAGCACGCGCTCGCCAAGCGCCAGATGCGCGACTTCGGCGGCATGGTCTCGTTCGTGGTGAAGGGTGGCCTGGACGTGGCCCGCGTCATCGCGAAGAGCACCAAGCTGTTCAGCCTGGCCGAGAGCCTGGGCGGGGTCGAGAGCCTGCTCACCCACCCGCCCACCATGACCCACGGGGCCATCCCCAAGGAGATCCGCGAGGCCCGCGGCGTCGTGGACGGTCTCTTGCGCCTCTCGGTGGGTATCGAGGATGCCGAGGACCTGGTCGCCGACTTGCAGCAGGCCTTCGACAAGGCGACGAGCACGGCAGCGATCGCCCGCTGACCCCGACTCACGAAAAAAGCGCCCGGCCACTGGCCGGGCGCTTTTTCACTCGCCGGTCTTCGCGAGCAGGCCTCGTTCCTTGACCACCGCGAAGGTCCGGTAGAAGAAGGCGATCGCCCCTGCCATGTACAGGACGTCCAGCCCGAAGGCCCAGGCCAGGTGGTTCAGGGGGATGTGGCCCGTGGTGATGACCGCGCGCATCCCCTCGAAGACGTGCGCGCTGGGCAACAGCCTCGCGAGCGCCTGCATGACCGGCGGCAGGACCGAGACCGGGTAGAAGACGGCCGAGAGGGGCTGGAAGATGAAGGCGAGCACCCACGCGAGACTCTCGGCCGCCTGACCGAAGCGCAGCACCAGCGCCGTGGTCGTGATCCCGAGCGCCCAGCCCATCAGCAGAAGGCAGGCGACGAACGGCACCAGCGACCACCCCAGGACCAGGATGTTGAAGCCGTAGAAGACACCCGCCAGGATGGACATGATGACCACCGAGAGGCTGAGCTTCGCGAGGCTGATGAGGACGGTCGCGGCCAGGAACTCCCCCACCGAAAGCGGGCTGACGAAGAGGTTCAGGAGGTTGCGGCTCCAGACCTCCTCGAGGTAGGCGATCGAGACGCCCTGTTGCGCCCGGAAGAGCAGGTCCCAGAGGATCAGGGCCCCGAGGAAGAAGGCGATGAAGTTGGGCAGGGCGCCCGCGCCGCCGAGGCGGCTGAGGTAGATGCTCAAGAAGCCCCAGATCAGCAGGTCGAGCAGGGGCCAGTAGACGAGCTCCGCGACGCGCATGGGGTTGCGCCGGATGACGTAGACGTGCCGGGTGAAGAGCGCCCCGATGCGCTGCGTGCTGCCGCTCAAGCTTGCCCCTCCACTTCGCCGCGCGCCACCTTCAGGAACACCGCCTCCAGGTCCTCGGCCGAGAAGCGCGCGACGATCTCGGCTGGAGAGCCGCTCGCGAGGATCTTGCCCTGGTTGAGGAAGATGACCCGATCGGCCATCATCTCCATCTCGCGAAGGTTGTGGGTGGTGAAGAGGATGGAGAGCTTGCGCTCCTCGCGGATGCGCAGGAGCAGGTGCCGGATCCGGTCGGCCACGTCCGGGTCGAGGCTCGCGGTGGGCTCGTCGAGGAAGAGCAGCTCCGGATCGTTCAGGAGCGCCTTGGCGAGGTGCAGGCGGGTCAGCTGACCGCTCGAGAGCTCCTTGGTGGGGCGATTGGCCTTCTGCTCGAGATCCAGGAGCGCGAGGGTCTCGTCCACCTTGCGCGCGAGATGCGGGATCCCGTAAAGCTTGCCGAAGACCAGCAGGTTCTCGCGCACGGACAGGGAGTAGGGCAAAGAGACGTAGGTCGAGGAGAAGTTGACCCGCTGCAAGATTTCCTGGCGGTGCTGCGCCAGATCCAGCCCGAAGACCCGGATGTCGCCCGAGCTCGGGGTGATCAGGCCCAGGAGCATCTGGATGGTCGTCGTCTTTCCCGCCCCGTTGGGCCCCAGCAGGCCCAGGATTTCCCCGCGCGCCACGTCGAAGGAGATGCCGTCGACCACCACCAGGTCATCGAAGCGTTTCGTGAGGTTCCGGACGGCCAGTAACGGGATCCCTTGTGTGTCTCGCATCTGTCCTCGCGAAGCTTGATCGGTTATCCTGCCCATGATAGCGCAACCGGCCCGCGGACGTGAGCGAGCGTCCCGGCGCGGGGCGAAGGAGGATGGCATGGGCGCAATCCGGCAAAGCGGCTCGCCTGCGATCGCCGCCCAGGCGGCGATCCTGCTGGTGATGGGAGCTCTGGCGAGCGGCGCTTCGGCCTCGGCCGAGGGCGCGATCCCCGCGGCCTCCTCGGATCCAGCGGCGCTCGAGGCCGGGATGAGCGTCCTGCGTGGCGTGGTGGGGCGAACCGTCTATGTGGCCTTGCCCGCCAGCAAGGGCTACGCGTGGGAGTGGGCGGCGCGCGGCGAGCGCTGGCTCTTCGATTCGCCCTACAAGGTCCGCTTCGTCGCGGAGCCCGGTCCCACCGAGATCTGGACTTTTCCGCTGGCGCGCCCCGGCCGCCTCCTGCTCGACTTCGTGCGGCGCCCGGTCGCGGGCCCTTCGGACGACGGCACGGCCACCCGCTCGATCAGGCTATGGGTCATGACCCCCTACGAGGCGCAGCAGCACGCCCCGGCTGACCTGCGCGACACGATCCTCTTGCGCTGAGCGCCTCAGCGCTCGCGGCGCTGGCTGGGTCGGACGTAGCTGTGCGAGCGCCAGGTGGCATCCCGCTCGGCACGCAGGGCGCCCGCGTCCTTCTTCACGTCCACGTTGCAGCGCGCGGCCGTCCGCAGGGCCTCGACGCGGCGATCGTGCTCCTGATCGTTGGGGGAGACCAGCCCGTTGAGCGAAGCCAGCAGCAGCGGGCCGTAGATGAACGTCGCGAAGCCCTCCTGGGCCAGCGCGCGCGGGTCGTCGAACATCAGGACCAGCGCATCCTTGCCGCGCGTGGCGAACACCGTCGCCGTCGGGCGGAACGAGGAGACGGCGAGCTCCGTGCGAACGTTCTTCCAGATGGTGACGATCACCTTGTCCCCCTGCTTCAGGCGCGGGGGGCGCAGGAACTGGACGCGCGCCGCCACCGGGGAGACGTCCATGATCCTGGCCTTGATCATGTAGGTGCCGTTGCGATCGGTGATCTCGACGGGGATGCCGTACGAGACCCGCTCGAAGGTGCGTCGGTAGGGCCTTTCGACGGCCGGATCCGGTTGCCCGGCGGTCGCGTCGATGGGGAAAGAGAACGAGTCGTCGGCCAAGAGGACCTCTTCTCATGCGTGGGCCCAGCCGCCGGCCGGGCGCCGCCAGGGCGGCCAAACCGCCCCGACGCTTGAATCTTAGCTGTGTTCGGGGCGTCGGGTCAAGCACCCGGGATCCGGCGTTTCCAGGGGCAGCGGCGGCAGGGCCGGGGCTAGGCAGGGGGCGGGCCGATCGGTTACCATGGGCAGGCCGAGGTCGCGGGGCCGTGGGGCGCTGGGCAAGCGAGGAGTTTCATGTCGCGCGAGGACAGTGTGGAGATCCCGACGCTTTCGGACCTCATCCGTGTCCAGGCCACCCTCAAGCCCCACGTGGAGGCCCTGGTCGCCGACGGGCGGCGCTGGACGTACAGCGCTCTCGACCGCGGGATCCGGCGCATCGCGGGCGCCCTGCTCGCCGGCCATCCCGACCTCGCCCCCGGCGAGCGGGTCCTGCTGATGGCTCCCACGAGCGATTCCTTCGTCATCGGCTACTTCGCCCTGCTGCACCTCGGGGCGGTCCCCGTTCCGCTCAGCCCAAGGCTTCACGAGGTCGAGCTCCTTGCCCATGCCAGGGACTGCCAGGCCCGTCTGCTCCTGGCCGACGCCTCGGCGGGAGACGTGGTTCGCGAGACCTTCATTCGCGCCTTCGGCGGCCGCGTCATGCGCCTGGATCCCCGCCGCCAGCAGGTTTCGTGGCAGGCGGCGAGCGGCGAGGATCCGTTCGTGCCCTACTTCGATCTGCCCTACGAGGCGACCCCCGCGGCGTTTGCGGTCGAACCCGATGCGATAGCGACCATCCTTTACTCCTCGGGCACCACGGGCGAGCCGCGCGGGATCGCCCTCTCGCACCGCGCCCTGCTCGCCGGGGCCCGCGCCGTCACCGACGCCTTGCCCCCGGCCTCGGCCCCGAGCACCGCGATCGTCCTGCCCCTCCATCACGCCTACCCCTTGGTCGCTCAGCTCCTTTCGACCCTGCTGGTGGGGGGCTTCGTGCAGCTTTTCCGGGGGCTGGCCTTTCCCTTCCCCGTCCTCCAGGAGATGCAGCGCGAGGCCGTTTCGAGCTTCGCCGGGGTGCCTGCGACCTTCCGCGCGCTCGCGGCGCTCGACGACCTGGCGGAGCTGGATCTCGGCGAGGTGAAGCACGTGCTGTGCGGGGGGGCACCGCTTGCTCCCGACGACGAGGAGGCCATCCGCAAGGTCTTCCCCGGGGCCAGGGTCTTCGACGTTTACGGCCAGACCGAGGCCGGCCCCGTCGCCTTGATCGCCCAGGGCGAGCCCGGCTTCGCCACCGGGCGCTTCGCCCGCCCCTTCCCCGGCGTCTGCCTGCGGATCGTGGGCGATGACGGCCCTCTCGAGCAGGGCGAGGTCGGCACCGTGGAGGTCCAGTCCCCGTTCCTCATGCGAGGCTACTGGCAGGGCCCTGCCGAGGCCCGGGAGGGCGCTCCCGGCTGGCACGCCACCGGCGATCTGGGCTTCCTCGACGCCGAGGGCGCGCTGCACCTGATCGGCCGCCACGAGGAGGTCATCGTCTCGGGCAGCGAGAAGGTGAGCCCGCGCGAGGTCGAGTCGGTCCTGCTGCGGCATCCGGGGATCAAGGAGGCGGCGGTCCTGGGCGTCACCGATCGCGCGCACGGCCAGCGGATCGTGGCCTGGGTGGTCGCCGCCGCGAGCGACATCGACCCAGCGGCGGCCCAGCGCCACTGCGAGCAGTACCTCGCGCACCACAAGTGCCCCCGCGAGGTTCGCCTGCTGGATACCCTCCCGCGAACCGCGAGCGGCAAGGTGCACCGTGCGCTCTTGCACGAATGGAGCCAGGGCTGATCCCATCCCATGAGCGAGGGCCCGCCGGGTGTGTGAACGGCGGGCCCTCTTTTCGCTCAGAGAGGTGTTCGAGCGATGGGATCAGCATAGCGCAGGGCGAAGGCCCGTGCCGCGATCGGCGATCCTCGCGGCGCGCGATCGAGATTACGGTTGCTCGGCGGCTTGGGCGGCGAAGTCGCGCCCCGCGTCGCAGTAGCGCAGGTAGTCGCAGTGCAAGCAGTGGCCGGCCACCCGGGGGATGAAGCGCTGATCCGCCTCGAGCCGCTCGACGGTTTTGCGCACGCCTTCGAGGATCTCCTCGATGTGCGCGGCGCCGAGCGAAAGGGAGAGCCGGACGTTGCTCGCCAGGTAGTGGACCGTGTGGTGCTGGACGGTCTCGCGCAGCTTCTCGCCGATGAGGTAGTGGTAGATACCGAGCTGCTGGAGGGTGTGCGGGCGAATCTCGGCCGGGGCGTGGCCCGACTTGTAGTCGATGATCTCGAGCGAGCCGTCGAAGCGGCGGTCCACCCGGTCCACGATCCCCAGCAGCGTGATCCCCTGGTATGGAGCCGACAGGCGTTTCTCGAGCAGCAGCGGGATGCTCTGGGTCTCGGACCAGGTCCGGTAGTAGGCGGCGAGCAGGTCCTTGCCGCGCGCGAGCTCCGCGACCTCGTGCTCGTGCGAATCGTAGCCGGCTCCGGTCCAGGATCGCTCGAGCTGGGCCTGGGCCTCCTCGAGGGGGCGCGCGGCGGGGCCTCCCTGCTCGTGGAGGACCTGCAGGGTGCGGTGCAGGGAGGTGCCGAAGCTCTGGTTGGCCCATGCCCTGCGGGGCAGCTTTCGCACGTACTGGTAGTGGTACTGCCGCGGACAGGTCTGGTAGACGTGTAGCCTGCTCGGCGAATACTGAGGTTTGCGCATGGGGGCCTCGAGAGGGAGGGGATCCCTGAGATTATACGCTCTTGGCTGAGGTAGAATGGACAGGATCACGAGAGGAAGCCCCCGCATGACCCGTCGTCTCGTCCTGCTGGCCGACGCGAGCAACGTCCATACCGTCAAGTGGGCACGCGAGTTCGCCGCGCGCGCCTGGGACGTCCATGTGCTATCGCTCTTGCCCGCAGAGATCCCGGGGGTCGAGGTTCATCACCTGCGGCCCTCGATGGCGGGCAAGGTCGGTTACCTGAGCGTCGTGGGCGCGGTGCGCGCGCTGGTGAGGCGCCTGCGACCGGACCTCCTGCACGCCCACTACGCCACCAGCTACGGCCTGCTCGGAGCCCTGGCTTCTCATCGCCCCTTCGTGATCTCGGTCTGGGGGAGCGACGTTTACGCCTTTCCCGCCAAGAGTCCCGTGCACCGCGCCCTGCTTTCCTGGAACCTGCGCCAGGCGGACGCGGTGACCTCGAGCAGCCATGCGATGGCCGAGGTGACCGCCCCGCTCGTCCCGGCACGCGCGATCCAGGTCATCCCGTTCGGAGTGCCCCTCGACCGGTTCGGCCCGGCGGCGCCGGGCGAGATGCTCACCATCGGCTGCGCCAAGAGCCTGG
This sequence comes from Pantanalinema sp., assembly GCA_036704125.1. Classification (NCBI taxonomy): domain Bacteria; kingdom Bacillati; phylum Cyanobacteriota; class Cyanophyceae; order Leptolyngbyales; family Leptolyngbyaceae; genus Pantanalinema; species Pantanalinema sp. Next base: position 28,890 of record DATNQI010000050.1, read on the forward strand.
AGACGATCTACGGCCAAGAGTATCTCATCCGGGCGGTGCGCCTGGTGCTGGATCGGCGCCCGGATCTTCAATTTCGCCTCTTGCTCGCGGGAGACGGCGCGCGCCGCACGGCCCTCGTCTCCTTGATCGCGGAGCTTCGCCTGGAAGAGGTCGTCCACCTGCTGGGGCGACTGCCCCACTCCGAGGTGCCGGCTTTCCTCGCCTCCTTGTCGATCTTCGCCATGCCGTCGCTGAGCGAGAGCTTCGGGGTCGCCGCGGTCGAGGCGGCCGCCTGCGGCCTGCCCGTGGTCGCAAGCCGCGTGGGCGGGGTGGGGGAGGTCGTGCTGGACCGGGAGACGGGGCTGCTCGTGCCGCCGGCCGACCCCGACGCGCTCGCTCAGGCCCTCGAGCGGCTGCTGCTCGATCCCGCCCTGCGTTCCCGGATGGGAGAGCAGGGTCGCGCCCACGTCGCGCGCTCTTTCGACTGGCAGCGCAACGCCGACGCCATGGAGGACCTGTACGGGCGGCTGCTCACGCGGCCGCCGTCGAACCGCGCCGTATCACCCCAGGAGGCTGCTTCTTGAGCGCATCTTCGCCCTCGATCTCGGTCATCGTCCCCTGCCGGAACGAGCGACGCCACATCGGGCCGTTCCTGGAGGCGGTGCTCGCCCAGGAGCTCGAAGGCATCGCGATGGAGGTCCTGGTCGCCGACGGCATGAGCGACGACGGGACCCGCGAGGTGATCGCGGACTATGCGCGCCGCCATCCGCTCATCCGGCTGATCGACAACCCCGAGCGCACCACCCCTCTTGCCCTGAACCGCGCCATCGAGGCGGCTCGCGCCGAGGTCGTCGTGAGGATGGACGTGCACACGGTCTACGCGCCGGATTACGTCCGGCAGTGCCTCGCGGTGCTGGTGGAGAGCGGCGCCGACAACGTGGGCGGGGCCTGGCATGCCGAGGGCAAGACCTACGTCCAGGAGGCGATCGCCCTGGGCTTCCAATCCCCGTTCTCCTCGGGGGGGGCCGCCTCCCATTCCCCCGACTTCGAGGGCGAGGTGGACTCGGTCTATCTCGGCTGCTGGCGCCGATCGGTGTTCGAGGAGGTGGGCCGCTTCGACCCCGAGCTCGTTCGCAACCAGGACGACGAGCTTAATCTGCGGCTGGTGCGCAGCGGTCGCAGGGTCTACCAGTCCCCGCGCATCAAGTCCCGCTATTTCCCGCGGGCATCGCTCTCGGCCCTCTTCAGGCAATACGCCCAGTACGGCTACTGGAAGGTGCGGGTGATCCAGAAGCACCGCCTGCCCGCCTCCTTGCGCCACCTGGTGCCGGGGGGCTTCGTGCTGGTCCTGTTGCTGCTGGCCGCGCTTTCTGCGTTCAGCGCCCCGGCGCGCTGGCTGCTGCTTGCCGTGGGCGGCCTCTACCTGCTCGCCAACGCCGCGATCTCGACCCTGACGTGCTCCGCGCCGGGGCGCCTGAAGTACCTGCCGCTCATGCCGTGGGTGTTCGCGGCCTTTCATTTCGGCTACGGCTACGGCTTCCTCAGAGGCGCCATCGACTTCGTGGTGCTTCGCAAGGGCGCAGCCAGCGGCTTCACGATCCTCACCCGAGGTTGATCCCGTCGTGGCGGGGGCGCCAGACCCTGCCGAGCACCTTCTTGATGCCCGCCTTCGCGTAGATGCCCAGGGTGAGCGCGTGGTTCAGGTGGGCGCGCAGCGGGCCGATCTCGGGGTGCCGCGCGTGGATGAGGCGCTTTTCGGCCAGGAGCCTGCGGCGCTGCTTGCTGCTCAGTCCACCGTCGGCGAAGCGAACGACCACGCGATCGACGAAGGCCGCGCGGACACGGGCACCGCATCGGAGCAGGAAGTCGTAATCCCCGGCGATGCGGTAGCGCTCGTCGAAGGGCCCCACCTCGTCGAAGAGGCCTCGCCGGTGCAAGCCCGCCGGGTGAGCCACCACCTGGGTGCGCTTCATTCGCTCCCAGTCCCAGGGCGAGCCGCTCAGGGCGCGTACCCGCCCATCCTGCGCCACGACGGCCACGCGCGCCCAGACGAAGTCCAGCCCGGCAGAGGTTGCCTCGGCCAGGCTCGCAAGAGCCTGGTCGTCCGCAAACACGTCATCCGCGCCCAAAAAGGCGATCCACTCGCCCCTCGCGCGGGCGACAGCCTTGTTCCAGGCGTGGTAAATGCCCCGGTCCCTCTCGGACTCCCAGTAGGCGAGCTTGGCTTCGTTGGCGCGGACGATCTCCGGGCTCTGGTCCGAGGAGGCTCCGTCGATGACGATCAGCTCCTTGTTGGGGTAGGTCTGCTGCTCGAAGCTGTCGATGCACCGCTGAAGCGTCTCGGCAGCGTTGTAGACGGCGACGACGACCGTGATGAGCGGGGGGGGCGTTTGCATGCTAACTCTTCTCGAACGACCAGGCTCAGGGAATCGGTGAAGGGGGGCTCGTATGGCTCATGGCGCATATTTGCGCTATGATGAGCCGAGCTCCTTTCGCTTCGGGAACGCATCCACTCTACACCAAAAATGCGCGCCGGTACGCGCGCCTGGCAGGCCCCCTCGGCCAGAAAGACTTCGCCTTGGACGACCGACTCCAGCAGATGACCGCTAGCGCCAGGGGCACCCTGGCCGAGACCATGGGCATGACCCTGCTCGAGGTCACTCCGCAGCGGGTCAGGGCCAGCATGCCGGTCGTCAAGGCCGTGCACCAGCCCTTCGGCCTGCTTCACGGCGGGGCGTCGGTCGCGCTGGCCGAGACGGTGGCGAGCATCGGCGGCTGGGCCAACCTGGACCCCGACAAGCAGATGGCGGTCGGCCTCGAGATCAACGCCAACCACCTCCGCGCCAAGCGCGACGGGGTCGTCACCGCCGAGGCCAAGCCGATCCACTTGGGACGCACCACCCAGGTCTGGGAGGTTCGCATCACGGACGAGGCGGACAAGCTCGTCTGCGTGTCGCGCTGCACCCTGGCCGTCGTTCCTCGGGGATAGGCCGCCATTGGGGACAAGCTACGGATGTCGAACCCCCGGACCGCTGGTATAAGCATGGTAGCCGCCCCTGCGCCTGGAGATGCCTAAATGATCACGCCCGCAAGTCACTCGATCGCCCTGGAGCCTCGGAACCAGCAAGAGATGGTCACCATCTACGAGGCCTGCATCCATGTGCGCGAGGCCGCGCGCGGCCTGCTGGATCGCTCGGATGAGATGAGCCTGATCGCCGTCAACGCCGAGATCGCGGCCACCAAGTCTCAGATCAACCAGGAGGCCTTCATGGTCCTGGCCAACGAGACGGGCAAGATCGCGCGGCAGATGAGCAGCCTGGTGGGCGACATCCAGAACGATGCCCAGGAGCTCACCAAGAGCTCCCTGACGGGTGTTGCCAAGAGCCGCCGCCTCAGGTCCATCACCGAAGGACTCGACCGCATGAGTCGCGAAGACAACCTGGAGATGGTCAATCGGGTCGCTGCCGACCTCGACAGCACCATCTGCGGGCTTCGTGGGGCGATCTTCACTCGCTTCAGTCACATGGAGGAGGCGCGCGAGTCGGTGCTCCGGCAGATCGTCAAGATCTCGCGGATCACCACCTATTTCAGAATCGAGGCCAGCCGGGACGTGGATCACGGTGCCTACTTCCGGAATATCGCCGACTCGCTGGCGCAGCTGGGCGAGTCGGCCGATGTGGTGGCCGGCGACATGAAGAACGTCATCAAAGCCGCTTTCGTCGCCTAGAAAGCGCGTCACACTTAGGAGGTCTCCACCTTGATCGGAAAGGTACTATTCGACGACGGCGATCACAAGTGGATCGCGCTCGCGCGCGATCCCGAGAAGAAGGGCGCGGTCATCGACACCAACGAATACCTGATCGTCAGCAACGGGGACGCCCTGCTCCTCGATCCGGGCGGGACCGAGATCTTCCCGTCGGTGCTCGCTGCCGTGTCGGAGCACATCAACCTGGAGCAGCTCAAGGCCTTCTTCGCGAGCCACCAGGACCCCGACATCTTCTCGTCGCTGCCTCTGTGGCTCGGCATCTGCCCCAATGCCCAGGTCTTCGTGCCCAAGATCTGGTCCGGCTTCCTGGCGCACTTCGGCTACGAGTACATCGACAACTTCAAGACCATCGAGGATGCGGGCGGTCCGTTGACCTACGGCAGGGGCCTCACCCTGCAGATGGTGCCGGCGCACTATTTGCACTCGTCGGGCAACTTCAGCGTCTACGATCCGCACGCCAAGATCATGTTCTCGGGCGACATCGGAGCGGCCCTCTTGCCCGATGACTACACCGACTTCTTCGTGCAGGACTTCGACGCCCACGTGAAGTACATGGAGGGCTTCCACCGGCGCTGGATGCCCTCGAACGAGGCGAAGAACGACTGGGTTCGCCGCGTGCGCGAGCTGGACATCAAGTTGCTCTGTCCCCAGCACGGGGCCATCTTCCGGGACGAGCAGGTCGGGCAGTTCCTCGACTGGTTCGAGGCCCTCGAGGTCGGCGCCGCAACCCGCTGTCCGACCGCTGCCGCCAAGTAGCGCGGTATCAGAACTGAGAATCCCCCGCCGGACAACCCGGCGGGGGATTTCAGTTCTGAGGCTCAGGAGGGCTGCGGTGCTTCAGAGGCGCGCGGGGCGTGCCGGGCCGTGCTCGCCAGGTAAACCCCGACCAGGACGACGGCGGCCTGGGCCAGCTTGGCCGGCCCCATCGCCTCTCCGAGCAGGAGCCACGAGAGCGCCAGCGTCACGATGGGCATCAGGTACAGGTAGACCCCGGCGGTCGCCGCCGACATGCGGCCCAGGGCGTACATCCAGAGCCAGTAGGCGCATCCCGAGGATCCCAGCCCCAGGAAGGCGAGCGCTCCGAGCGAGAGGGGAGAGACGTGCCATGCGCTCGGCGTCAGGATGGCCTCGCCGGCGGCGAAGGGCAGCAGGCCGACGAGCCCCACCGCGTAGGTCGTGGTCAGGGTGGCGAGCGGCGAGGCCCGATCGGCGAGGGTCTTGCTGACCAGCGCGTACCAGGCGCCGACGAGGGTGTTGAGGGCCATCAGGCCGTCCCCCAGCCCGGTCTGCCTGAAGCTCGCGCCCACCAGGGCCGTGAGGCCGGCGAACGCGAGCAGGGCGCCGCCGAGGGTCCGCCAGGTCAGGCGCTCGCGCAGGAAGATGGCCGCCCCCGCGATGGTGATCAGGGGGCTCGCGGCGATGAAGATGGCGCTGTTTCCGGCGGAGGTGTACTTGAGCGCGATGTTCTCGAGGACGTAGGTCGCGGTGGTCCCGAGCAGGCCCGCGATCGCCACGCGCCTCCACAGCGCCCGCGGGACGTTGATCGGGGTGCGGGTCGCCCAGTGGGCGACGAGCAGGCCCGTGGTCGCCACGCTGAAGCGCAGGACGGCGAAGGCGATGGGCGGGATCTCGGCGATGGCGAGCTTGGTGGCGATGAAGGAGCCGCCCCAGACGAAGACGGCGATGAGCATGGCGATTGCAGGCATGGCTCTAGCTTAAGCGCCATCGCCCTGCAGGGGCAATGGCGCTTAACGATTCTTTTGCGTCGGGGCTAGTAGGTGGCGCGAAGGATGGAGAGGGATTGCCTGGTGTCGAAGTTGACGAGCGGGGTTGCGAGGTCCATCGGTCCGCCCGCGATCAGGCATCCGTTCACGGTGGTGTTGCCGTTCAGGGTCATGCCCCCGTTCGGGGCGAACAGGATTCCGGTGATGAGCGTGCTTCCCCCGGTGTCCACGGCCTTGTCGTCGGTGGAGAGCGAGACCAGCGCGAGGGAGGACGAGTCGGTCCCTTGAAGCCTGGAGTTGCCGCCCGTCACGATGCGATCGGTGCAGACGATGATCCCGTTGCCCGTCAGGGTGAAGGAGCCGCCGATATTGAGCCCCCCTTCGACGTAGACGACGCCATCCAAGGTGACCACCCAGTCACCCGTGAAGGCGAGCTCCTGCTTGTTCCCGGTGGCTCGGTAGTAGCCGCTGAGGGTTGCATAGCGCTTGCCGTTGTTCCAGGGGCTATCATTGAGGTCCTTGCTGGCCTTCTCGACGTCGGTCATCCCCTTGGCCTGGGCCGCATCGATCAAGGCCTGGATCTGGGTGGGCGTGTACGCAGGGATCCGCACCGCCGATTCGAGGGAAGGCGAGGCCGGCACGTGCCAGCCGGCGGTCGTGCTCGTGCCGGCGTAGGTCACCTTGCCATCGATGTTCGACGAGCCGTCGCGGGTGAGGTTGCCGTTGGCGTGGACATTCCCCTTTCCTGCCGGGCTGCTGGTGACCTGGGAGTTGCCATGGAACTTGATGCTCTGGCCCGAGAGGATCGCGTAGCGTGCCCCCGAGTCGGGGGCGGGACTGGCGGCCGGCACGCTGCGCAGGAAGGCCGTCAACAGGGGGAGCTGCTTGCTCTGCGGGTTGTTGTTGAGGGTGGCCACGAGGTCCTTGATGTCGATGCGGCGCACGTCCTGAAGGGTGGCCGGGGTCGTGCCGTCCGCCTTGAGGGCGGCGAAGCTGCCCGAGGCGATCGCGAACATGGCCGAGTCCGTCAGTTCTTCCCACTGCTGAGGATCCGTATCCGCCTTGCTCTGCCCGCGTTTGACGGCTTTCGGATCGATCTGGTAGGTGACGAAGCCCAAGCCGTCGGCCTTCTTCAAGCGAATGCTCTTCTCCGACTTGCTGGTGAGCGCGGAGCTCGAGTGGACGTCGTTGTAGAACGCCTCGGTGAGCCGGCTGAAGTTGAAGTGGTTGAGGTCGTTGCCGCGCTGGGTGCGATCGAGGGTGAAGCTGTTCATTCCGACCATCGAGACGATTCCAACCAGGGTCGCCACGATGAGGCAGCTCACAATGACCTCGATCAGGGTCAGGCCGCGCTGGGGATGACGGTCAGGACGATGAGCGGACTTCATTGGACTGCCTCTTTCGCGACGAGGGTAACGAGTCGGTCGATGGGAGCGGGCGAACTGGGCGCGTATGCCGTGATCGTGACCTTCTTGAGGGAAGGTGAGGGCGTGGCGTACTGAGAGAACAGGATATCGTATCTCAGATTCGTATCAGGATCATTGACGCCGCTGACGCTCGCCAGCGCATCGAACGGAACGCCGCGTACCTTTGTCTCGAGCAGCCGCTGCACCAGGATGGCAAACTTCTCGCGCTCCTCGATCGCCACGTTGGCCTGCGCGGCCTTGAGACGCATGGTCATGGCCGGCAGCAGGGCGATGGTGATGATGCCGATCGCGACGACGATCTCGATCAGGGTGAAGCCTGCTTGCTTGTCCTCACTCATGGGCCATAGCTCCACTGGGCGATGACGCCGTTGCTCACGGTGGCAGTGACGACACTGAGGTAGGTGAAGCCGTCCACCGTCACCGAGCCGGTGCTTTGGATGCTGAAGGGCTGGGTGGCGCCGGAAATCTGTGCCTCGTACTGGACGAGTCGGCCATTGCCGCTGTCCAGCGCGACCCTGGGTGTGATGCTCAGGGTGGCGTCGAAGGCGGCGTACACCCCGGCTTCGGCGGCCATGTTGGCGAGGAACTTGTTGTACTGGGCGTGGGCAGCCTTGGCGTGCATGAGCTGTGCCGACGCGAGCGCGACCGAGGCGGACATGAATACGAAGATGATCAGCGAGAGCATCAAGAGGATGGACCCCTGCTCTCGCTGATCGCGGCCTGAGGATTGACGTTTCGGCTTGGCCATTGTCGTCAAGCCCGTGGCCGTCAGAGGGTACTTCGCTTAGGGGATGTAGGAAGCCGTGGCGATCCCACTGATCGAGTTGCCGGTCTTCGCGTACTCGATCGAGTACTTGTCCCAGGTGATCGTCTTGCCATCCGCCTTTGAAACGGCATTGTCCATGTTCGCGAGCAGCATCGCCTCGGTGACGTCCTGGCCGTTGCTCTTGGCGACCGCCATTGCAAGGGCCGATCGCGCATTGCCGAGTGCGCTGAATGCACCCGCTCGCTTGGCGTCCTCGTTCATCGACGAGATCTTGACCGCGCCGACAGCACCAAGGATGCCGAGCACCGCGATGATGATCGCGAGCTCGATCAAGGTGAAGCCGCGCTGCGCCTTCTTGCGGGTCATCAAATTCTTCATAGGTCGTGCGGGCCTCCTGCTGCCCGGAAGGATGGTGTGCCTTCGTGTTCTCAGGCTGGTTTGCCGATTCCCGATCTCATCTTACGCCTTTCCGTCTGAACTTTGCCTTAATTTTCAAGAATTCCGTATTAGTTACGCGGGGGTGGGGCGGTCTCAGGATACCAAGCGAGGGACCGCTTGGCCGGCCTGCAGGGCCTCGTTCATGGGGCAAAAGTCTTGTGGAAGTATTAAGAAGTTGCCATTTTGCGGCGTTTGTTCAGATTTGTCAGGTAAAATGAATGAAATTCCTTCTGAACCCTGGAATCTTGTCGATGTCTTCACCTTCTTGACGATGTGCTCACGTTCAAGGCCGGTGAGATGTTGCTTCGGAGATGGACGGCCGCCATGGGCCCCGTGAAACAAGCAAGACCTTTGATCGTCGCCCTCATGCTGCTGGCACCGGGCGCCTCGGCGCTTGCGGCCCCTGCGCCCGGGCAGGCCCCGGCTGCGGGCAGCGTCGTGCTTGGCCGGAAGAACCCGTTTCGCCCGCTCATCGGGGTGCGTCGCGCCGAGCCGCTGGCCGCCTCGCTCCCGCTCGCCCCGCTGGCGCCTCCTGTCACCCTTCCCGGCACCGCGCAGCGCACCCGGCCCGAGATTGCGGAGCTGGAGTTCAAGGGGGTCGCCTACGACGACGACGAGGCCCTCGCGGCAACGCGGATCGACGGGAAGATGCGCTTCCTGCGCGTGGGCGATCGCGTGGCCGGCGCGACGCTCGTCTCGATCGCCTCCGACCGGATCGTCCTGCGCAAGAACGGTCGAATTCTCACCAAACGCCTCCCCACCCCCTAGGAGCTCCCCATGTCCACCAACCTGGCCCTTGCTCGTCTCGCCTGCGCCTTCACCCTCGGCGTCGCTCTCGCTTCGCCCGCGCTGGCCGCGCCCATGGAGGATCCGACGGCGCTCAAGGGGGGGGCCTTCGAGCGGACCGTCTCGGTGTCGATCGCGAACCTGCCCCTCAAGGACGCCATCCGCCTGGTCGCCCAGAAGGGACGCCTCAACGTGGTGGTCGAGGACGACCTTTCCCAGACGGTGAACCTGGACCTCAAGGACGTGCGGCTGGGTGACGCCCTCCAGTCCCTGCTCGCCATGGGCGGGCTCCAGGCCTTCAAGCAGGGGAGCGTGCTCGCCGTGGTCGGGCGCAAGCAGGCCTTCGAGCGGGGCCTGCTCTCGGGCGGGTCGCGGGTCTTCACCCTGCGCTACGCGAGCGCCAAGCGCATCGCCGAGTTCCTCAACTCCTCGGCCCTGACCAGGCCCTACGTGGGGGGGCAGACCAGCACCACCAATCAGGCGGGCCAGCAGATGGAGCTGGCCAAGGCCGATCCGCGCACCAACTCGGTGCTGGTGGTGGGGGCGCCTGGGGACATCGCCCTGGCCGAGCGCACCATCGCCTCGCTCGACAGGCCTCGCGAGCGCCGGATCTACAAGCTGAGCCATGCCAACGCCGTGCAGGTCGCCTCGCTGCTCAACGCCACGGTCTTCAACAACGGCAACAAGGCGAGCGAGACCGAGAGCCTGAACATCGAGGCCGAGACCGTGACCGAGGGCCAGGGCGGAGCCAGCACCGGCTCGGGGACCGAGCTCAGCGATACCGCCTCGATGGTGCGCCACCGCAAGCTCCAGAGCCAGACCGTCCAGGTCGAGGCCAAGGACTCGGTGGCGGTGCCTGACAGCCGCAGCAACTCGGTCATCGTCCTGGGCTCGGCCGAGACCCTCGCGATCGCCGACGAGGTCATTCCCCAGCTCGATCGTCGCCTCAAGCAGGTGGCCATCGATGTCGAGGTGATCGAGACCGGAAGCCGCCAGGCCCTGGAGCTGGGTGCCGCCCTGAGCGGCGGGCAGAACGCGCTCGGGGCCTCGTTCGACCCCACCGGCGCGAACCCCGGCCTCACGATCACCTACGACCCCTCGCTCAACCTGACCAGCGTGTTCCGCGCCAAGCTGAACGCGCTGGTGCAGAGCAAGCAGGCCAAGCTGCTCGCCCATCCGACCATCCTCGCCACCGACAACTCCGAGAGCCAGATCAACATCGTGGACGAGGTGATCAAGGGGATGAAGATCTCCAACCCCAACCTCTTGAACAACGCCACGACTGCGGTCCCCGGCGTGATCGTCGCCGAGCCGATCTTCGGGAACGCCGGGGTCACCCTCAACATCCTTCCGAAAGTGGGCGAGGACGGCACGGTGACCCTGCGCCTCCATCCCTCGGTCTCGTCGGTCCGCGAGACCCAGAAGGACTCCTTCAACAACACCCTCTCGCTCTTGAGCCGCCGCGAGCTGATCGCGCAGCAGGTCACCATCAAGTCCGGGGGCACCCTCGCGCTGGGCGGCCTGACCCAGACCAGCACCCTCTCGACCCGCAACAAGTTCCCGATCCTGGGGGACATCCCGCTCCTGGGCCACCTGTTCAGCAGCACGAGCAACCAGCAGACCCAGACGGAGCTGATGATCGTGGTGACCCCGAGGGTCCTGCCCGATTAGCCCTTGAGCAGGCTCGGCATGTCGAACATGGGCAGGTAGAGCGCGAGCGCGATGAAGCCCACGACGAGCCCCATCACGACCGTCATGGCGGGCTCCATCATGGCGGTCAGCTGCTTGATCTTGAAGTCGATCTCCTTGTCCGAGAAGGAGACCCCCTTGCTCGCGAGCTCCTCGATCTGGCCGGAGGACTCGCCCACGGCGATCATCTGGGCCAGCACCCGCGGGAAGTAGGGCGTTCCGATCAGGCCAGACGAGAGGCTGTTGCCCGCCTTGACCCCCTCCTCGGCCTGGGCGATCACGTCGTTGATGGCCCTGTTCCCGACGATGCGCCGGCAGTTCTCGAGCGCGCTGACGATGGGGACGCCTGCCCCGTACACGGTCGCGAAGGCCCGGGTAAAAGTGTTGGCGCTCTGCTCGACGATGAGCCGCCCGATCACCGGCAGGCGCAGCCAGAGCCGATCAAGCGCAAGGCCGCCGACCTCGGTCCGGCTGAACCAGGCCAGCGCGATCCCGAGGAAAACGACAAAGAGGGCGATCAGGCCGCCGTGGTCGCGCAGGCCGTGGCTGATCCCGAGCAGGATCTGCGTGGGCAGGGGCAGCTTGTTGTGGGCCTTCTGGTACAGGCCCTCGAAGGTGGGCACCACGAAGGTCATCATGACCCCGACCACCAGGGTGAGGGTCACCGCGAGGATCGCCGGGTAGGTGAGCGCGCCGCGCACCTTGCGCTCGATCTCGAGGTTCTTCTCGGTGGTCTCGGCAAGCCGCTCGAGCATGACGCCCAGGGCGCCGCTCACCTCGCCCGCCTGGGCCAGGCTGACGAACAGCGGCGAGAAGACGCGGGGATGGCGCGAAAGGGCCTCGCTGAGCATCGTCCCGCCGAGCAGGTCCTTGCGGATCTCCGCGACCGCCGCGCGCAGGGTGGGGTTGCTGACCTGGTCCTCCAGGATCACCATGACCTCGACGATGGGCAGGCCCGCGTCGAGGAGCGCCGAGAGCTGCTGGATGAAGATGGACAGCTCGCCGGCCTTGACCGGGCGGAAGGTCGCCATCTCGACCAGACGGGTCACCCAGGCGGCCTGGACGGTCTCGACCTCGACCGGGTCCATGTGCAGCGGCAGGATGCCGCGCGCGCGCAGGGCGCCACGCGCCTCGCGATCGTCCTGGGCCTCGATCGAGCCCTCGACCTGCTTCTGGGACTCTAGATCGACGGCGCGGTAGAGGAAGGTTGGCATAGGGTCTCCGTCCAGCGCGCGCCCAGCGCGCGTGCGACCTCGGTCGGGGTGGTGGTGCCGTCGTAGACCTTGCGCAGGGCGTCCTCGGCGAGCCCCTCCATGCCGTCGCGCCGGGCGGCCTCCTGGATGCGGTAGGCCGGAGCCCCCTGGTTGATGAGCTCCTGGACCGCGTGGGTCATGGGCAGGATCTCGAAGATGCCGACCCGGCCGGCGAACCCGGTGTGCTGGCAGCGCGAGCAGCCGCGGCTGCGGTATATGGCGCCCCGGCGCAGCGGCTCGGGGACCGAGGCGGGTTCGGGGGTGTAGGCCTCGCGGCAGTGGGCGCAGAGCTTGCGCACCAGGCGCTGGGCGACGATGCCGCGCAGGGCCGAGGTGAGGAGGTAGGCGGGCAGGCCCATTTCCATCATGCGGCTCGGCGTGCTCGCCGCGTCGTTGGTGTGGATCGTCGAGAGCACCAGGTGGCCCGTGAGCGCGGCGAAGACCGAGGCGTTGAGGGTCTCCTGGTCGCGGATCTCGCCGACCATGATCACGTCCGGGTCCTGCCGGAGCATGGCGCGCAGGGCGTCGGCGAAGGAGAGACCCGCCTTGGGGTTCGCTTGGGTCTGGCAGATCCCCTCCATGGGGAACTCGACCGGATCCTCGACGGTTAATAGGTTGCGATCGGGCGAGTTGAGCTCGTAGAGAGCCGAGTAGAGGGTGGTGGTCTTGCCCGATCCGGTGGGGCCCGTGACCAGCACGATGCCGTAGGGGGAGTCGATCATGGCCTTGAGCTGGGCGTGCAGGCCGGGGTAGAGCCCGAGGTTGTCCAGGCCCCCCACCAGCATGGCCGGCCGCAGGATCCGGACGACCGCCTTCTCGCCCCAGATGTTGGGCATGACGTTGATGCGCATGTCGTAGTGGCGACCGCCTACCGAGATGCGGCTGCGCCCGTCCTGGGGGCGCCGCTTCTCGGCGATGTCCATGCTGCCCATGATCTTGAGGCGCGACATGGTGAGGGCCTCGAGGTCCTTGGGGATGTCGGTGGCGTCCACCAGGACCCCGTCGATCCGGTGCCGGACCCGCACCACCTTCTCGCGCGACTCGATGTGGACGTCGCTCGCGCCGCGGCCGACCGCGTCGTGGAAGATGGAGTTGAGCAGGCGAACGACGGGCTGGTCCTCGACCGCGAGCTCGTCGGCCAGGCGCTGCTGGGCCGAGGTCTGGCTCTCCTCGCGGTGCTCCATGCGGATCGAGGCGATCGCCTCGGACACCTGGCCCTGCACGCTGCGGACCAGCGCCTGGTACGCGTCGTCGAACTCCTTGCTGGTCGTGACGAGCGGCTTGGGCCTCAGGCCGGTGATGAAGCGGATCTCGTCCAGGGTGTCCACGTCGTTGGGGTGGACCATGGCCACGTACAGGCTGCCGTCATGGATGCGCAGGGGCAGCACCTTGTGGCGCGAGAGGAAGTCCTGCGGGAAGAGATCGAGCAGGTCGGGGTTGAACTCGCGCTCGCCGATCTGGACGTAGTCGGTGCCCGCCTGGGCGCTGAGCATGTGGCCCAGCTGATCCTCGGTGATAAGGGCGCGCTTGAGCAGGATCTTGCCGAGCGGCTCGCCGGTCTGACGGCTCTCCTGGAGGGCGCGGTCGATCTGGCCGGTCTCGACGAGGCCGGCCTCCACGAGCAACTCGCCCAGCTTGCGCCCGATGCTCGGAAGGGATCGGGGCCTGGAAACATCCATCGAATCTTTACCCAATCGTGAGGGGGAAGGGTGTATGATAACACCGTTACGCGCCTTGCTGCATCAGCAGTATACCCTTTTCAGACCGCTTGCGATGCTCTTCAAGTCAACCAAACGCCATGTCCTGGTGATCGCGCCCGAGGGGGTCGCCCTGCGCGCGGTGACCGGGGGCGCCGAGGCCTATTGCCCCCTGCCTCCCGGCGCCCTGGGCCCGGCCGAGGCCTCTGCCTACGCCCACTTCGTCCTGGGCGATCCCCGGGCGCTGCAAGAGGCCATCCAGGAGGCGGTGCGTCGGGTCGGGGGCGTCAAGCAGGCCCATGTCGCGCTGGACGGCCCCATCATGCGGGTCCTGTCCCTCCCCTTGCCGTATCTTCCCGAGCGCGACGCGCTGAGGCTCGCGGTCCAGAGCGAGGCCGAGCGCTACCGGGTCTTCGGGGGGGCGGAGCTTTCGCTCGACTTCGCGGTCCTGAACCAGGAGCCCGAGCACCTTTCGCTGGTCTTCGCGGCCCTGCGGCGCGATTTCGTCGATGCGATCCGCGCGATCTGCGCCGAGGCCGGGATCGAGGTCACCAGCGTGGAGCCGCTCGCGCTCGCGCTCATGCGTGGCGTCACCGACGCGCCGGGCCTCGCTCAGGCCGAGGTCCCTCGGGCCATGCTGTGCGCCATGGGGCACGGCCTCGACGTGGCCGTGTGGCATGAGGGCCGCCTCAGCCACTGGCGAAGCATCTACCTGGACGTGGCGGCCCTGCGGCGCGGCGAGGGCGCGGTGCTGGACGATGCCCTCGTGGAGTTCCAGCGGACCATGATCGACGTGGGCGCGCGCGACTGGTTGCTGGTGAACGTCCCGGAGCCGCTCGCGCAGGTCCTGAGCGAGCGGCGCGATCTGAACGTCGTGGCGCGGCCCATGCGCGGGGCCGGCCTTTATCTCGAGGCTCTCGACGGGGCCGCGCTCTACGCCCCCGGCGCCTTTCCCGTCGCCCTCGACCTGGGCCCCGAGCGGGTGGTCACCAGGCGCACCTTCGACAACCGGCAATGGGGGGGCATCCTCGTGGCGGCGGCCCTGCTCGGGATCGGCCTCGGGATCAGCATCTACCTGGATGCCCGGATGCGCGACCAGAGCCTCGCGCTCAGCGCGGTCCAGGATCAAACGCAGCAGCTGCAGACGGAGATCGCCGCGCGCTCAACGGCAAGCGGCGGTGAGGCGGTTCTGGCAAGCGCCTTTCAGGCGTCGGTCGAGTCGACGCGCCTTTTCGGCGCGCTGCGGGATCTCATTCCGGCCGACGCGTGGCTCAGCGAGACCCGGATGGAGCCCGGAAAGCCCCTCACCCTGGTCGGTTACGCCGTGTCCCGCACCTCCCCCGTCGCCTTCGCCGAGGCCCTGGGGCGCCTCGACACCCTCACCTCGGTGACCGTCCCCGAGATCATCCAGGAAGAGCGAGAAGGGGTAAGCGTCTACCGCTTCACCATCACCGCCATGCGCCGCCAGACGCCAGGAGGTGCCCGTGTCGAGTAAGAAGCCTGGGTTCTCCCGGCGGGATCTCGCATGGCTGATGGGGTTCGGCTTCTTCGTCGAGGCCGTCGTGATCTACATGCTGCTCATCGATCCGGCCGTGTCGCGCCTGGCGAAGATCGCCCCCGAGCTGGCCAAGGCCCGCGAAGCCCAGGCGAGCCTGCAGGGCGCGATCGCCTCCTCTCTTCCGCGGGCATCGGCTGGGACCGCGCCTTTGCCTGCTCCCTTGCGCCTCGCCCCGGCGGAGTCGCCGAGCCTCGCCATCCAGCGCGCCCTCGACGTGCAGGTGGCTTCAAGCGGTGCTCGCCTGCTGTCCACCACGCTGGACCAGCCCACCGAGTCCACGAGCGCGCCGGGCCTCACCCGCGCCAGGGTACGGCTGGCCGGGTCCTTCGAGGAGATCGACGCCTTCGTGGCGAGCCTCGCGGCCCCTGCCCATTTCGTCACCATGGAGGCGCTGGTCGTGCGGGCGGTGGACCCGCAGGCGGAGCGCCTCGAGGCCGACATCACCCTCTCGTACCACATCCAATCAAAGGAGCATTGACCGTGTCCCAATCGCTGCAAGACCTCGCCGTGCTGCAACCCGAGGGCTGGAGCGCCATGCTGGCCCTCGGCGAGCATCGTACCTTCGCGCCTCAAAGCGTCATCTTCTCCGACCGGGAGCCGGGGTGGCACCTCTACGTGGTGCGATCCGGCCTGGTCGAGATCCTGAAGGAGACGGCGCCCGGCATCGAGCTGCGCCTGGCGATCCTCGAGGCGGGAGCCGTCTTCGGCGAGGGGGCCCTGTTCGAGGACAGCCACCGCTCGGCCACCACCCGCGCCTTCAAGGAGGTCGAGGTGATCCAGATCTCGGTCACGGCCTTGCGGGACTTCCTCGCCTCGCACCCCGCCTTCGCGCTTGATTTCTACCGGCTGCTCTGCGGCCGGCTGCACCGCATCATGGCGGACCTCGACGCCGACCTCAAGACCCTTCACCGGCGCCTCACGAACAGCCAGTCGTAATCTGCGCGCAACGAACCTTTCGCCTGCCGTTAACGCCCGGATGATGCAAAGGGATGCTCGGCAGGGTATGGTGGAGCAGCGCTCCGCTTGAGGACAAGGAGGTCTGGATGAGCAGTCCCGTCTCGAATTCCACGATCGCAGCCGCGAGCACCCCCGGCGGTGCGGCGCGGTATGTTGGGGTGTCGGTGCTGAAGAAGCAAATGGACTTCAACGAGCAGCAGAACGCTCAGTTGCTCTCGAGCATCCCCCAGGCCCCCAGGCCGGGTGGAAGCCAGATCGACCTTTACGTCTAGCTTCAGAGAGCAAGCTCGCAGGTGACGCCGGTCTCAGACCGGCGTCACCGTTTCCGTTCTGGGGCTCGGCGCAGCCCTCAACCCCCGACCTTCATGGGCCGATAAGGATCTCGGATATCCCTCGCTTGCAATCGAGGTGGACCATGACGACGTCGCGAGAATTCGACTGGGGGACCTTCGACGCGCGCATCCGGAAGCTGGAGGCCCTTGCCGACGAGGTGCGGGCCTACGTTCGCGCCAGGACCTTTCCGGAGGTGTCGCGCGCCAGCGCGCGCCTGCACGCCGCCCTCGAGGCCCTCGACCGCACCGAGGCGCCTGGGCCTGCGAGGGCCGGGGCCATGCCGCCGAAAGAGAGCGCGCCCGAGTCCGTCATGGTGGCCGATCTGCTGCGCCGCAAGCGGGTCTACGAAGCCCTCCTGCGAACGGGCCAGAAGGTCGCGGACATCGGTGATGGCGCCTCGTGACGCCCGGGGGGGCGGGGGGCGGGAATGTATGGCCCCCGTCAAAGTCGTATTAAATGTCTGTAAAATGGCGTCAGAAAGAACCGAGCGAGTGGCATAAGGGTGTAGGAAGCAGGTTGAGGGCGCCGGGTGAGAGCCACCGGGCGGAAGCCGCCGGGAGAGCGTCTTAGACTCACCAACGCTGGTAACACACGACGCACAGAGGAGGATTCAAGATGGCTAGCAGTCTGCAGGGGTTCGATAGCGCCGCTACCAACGCGACGATGGCGGTCAGCAACGCCAGCGAAGCGGTCGCCAAGAAGATGACCCAGATGGATGACCTCATCAAGCAGCTGGAGGACCCCAAGGCGAACACCGCCGCGGTCCAGGCCCGCCTCCAGAAGCTGAACATGGAAATCAGCATGATCACCAACGTGATGAACTCCATCAAGGACCTGATGAAGGCCTTCTTCCAGCGCTAAGCTCCAGGGTTCCACGCGAGCACCTGCCGATTTCTTCGGCAGGTGCTTTTTAATGGGGCCTGATATTTGGACAAGTTACGCGCTTTGTTCAGCGTCAGGTGCTTTTCAACGGGCCTTGATGCGGGCATAAGATACTCGCTTGTTCATCGTCAGGCAGTTCACGGAAGGGCATACCATGAGCAACCAGCAGAGCACCCCCAACCGCGCCGCACTCGAAGAGAAGGTTCGTCGTGCCGAGCAGTTGAAGAGCGAGAACGCGGCGCGCGAGGCGCGTGCCACCAAGCCGCTCGTCAACACCCTCGAGACCCAGAAGCGCGAGCTCGCCTCTGCCCTGGCGTACCTGGACAAGCTCGCCAAGGAGTACGAGGCCAAGCTGAGCCAGCTCAGGGGAGCCAACACCCCCCAGGCCCAGGCCGAGATCAAGTCGATCGAGACGAAGCTGAACCTCTACAAGACGGTGCGCGCCGCAGCGGGCACCTTCGAGGAGAGCATCAACGCCACCGACCCGGCGGCACTCGCCAGCGCCGCGCTCACCATGCGCCTGGCCGAGGCCGAGCTGGTGGTGGCCAACGCCAAGCTCGTGCTCGAGGAGCAGACCCCGAGCATCGGCGTCCTCAGGGCGGCCCTGGGGCAGCCCGCCAGGCTATCGCCGGCCCAGACCAGCGCCGTCAACCAGCTCAAGGCGCGACTGAACGCCAACGCCGCCCTGAGCCAGCAGGCGAACGCCGCCCTTCACTTCTACCAGGACGCTCTCGCCTGCATGCAGCAGGAGGACCGTAGCCTCGCCCACTTCAAGACCCTGAAGGGCAAGGAGGCGCTCCAGTTCGCGGCGACTTCGATGAAGGTCTCGAGCCTCGCCGGCAAGATCAACCAGCTGCGCAACCTTCACGCCTCCTTCGCCGCGGACCCGCTTCTCAAGCAGCTCTTCCCCGCGCCCGTGGACGTGGAGATCCCGCAGCTGCCGCCCGGGGTCAACCCCCAGAAGGCGAAGGCCAAGCCCCTGACGGGGATCCTGAAGGACATCCTCGGGATCGGGAAGTAAGCTTCTTTTGCAAAAAAGAGCCGCCGCGTCAGCGGCGGCTCTGCCACACCTGGTAGGCGAGGCCGAGGTCGTTCCACACCAGCGCGACCAGGGCGATGCTGAGCCAGCCGATCCCGATGCCGATGGCCACCGGAGCGCCGCCAATTCCGACCCCGAGCCCGATGGAGAGGGCGACCACCAGCAAGGCGGCAACGATGCTCTCCCAGCGGGGCTGAGGCATCGCCCGGGTCTTGCGGATCTGCATCCGGTCGGCGTTCATCCGGCGCAGGCCCTCGTCGGCAGCGGGCATCGCGACCGGCTGCCGCAGGCGGGGCTGGGGCGGCTGAGGCAGGCGATGGCGCGAGGACTGCGAGTATCCGATCGAGTTCGACATGACGGGCTCCTGTGGTCTTAGGCTCTATCTATCATATCGTTAATGATTTCATAACCTTGCGTCCTTCCTCCCGTCTTTTTCGCGCCGGGCCTCTGGTATGATGGAGGACATATGTTGAATCAGGCAGATTATCTCCTCAAGAAATCCAACCGCGGCGCGGCCATCGCCCCGCAAGAGATGCGCACGGCCATCATCGTGGGCGTGGTGCGCGACTCGCGCAGGCGCGAAGAGCTGGACGAGCATCTGGACGAGCTCGCCCTCCTGGCGGACACGGCGGGCTTCAGGATCGTCCAGCGCGTGATCCAGGAGCGCAAGGCGATCGACCCTGCGACCTACATCGGCAGCGGCAAGGTGGACGAGATCGCCACCATGGTCGCCGCGCTCGAGGTGGATGCCGTCATCTTCGACGACGAGCTGTCCCCGGCCCAGGGCCGCAACCTCGAGGCCGCCATCGAGAAGCCGGTGACCGACCGCACGGGCATCATCCTCGACATCTTCGCCCAGCGGGCCCGCACCAAGGAGGCCAAGACCCAGGTCGAGCTGGCGCGCCTCCAGTACCTGTTGCCGCGCCTGACCGGCATGTGGAGCCACTTCACCCGGCAGCGGGGCGGCGGCGTCAACATGAAGGGCGAGGGCGAGTCCCAGATCGAGCTCGACCGCCGGATGACCAAGACCCGCATCGCCGAGCTGCGGCGCGACCTGGAGGAGATCGGCAAGCAGGCCGAGCACCGCCGCAAGGGCCGCACCGAGGCCTACAAGGTCTCTCTGGTCGGCTACACCAACGCGGGCAAGTCCACCCTCATGAACGCCCTCACCGAGGCGGGGGTGCTCGCCGAGGACCGGCTCTTCGCGACGCTGGATGCGGCCATGCGATCCCTGACCCTGCCTTCGGACGACTCGGTGCTCCTGACCGACACGGTCGGCTTCATCCGGAAGCTGCCCCCTAACCTGGTGGCCTCCTTCCGCTCGACCCTGGACGAGATCAACGACGCGGACCTGCTGCTCCACGTGGTGGATGCCTCGCACCGCGTGTTCGAGGACCAGATCCTGGCGACCAACGAGGTCCTCGCGGAGCTCGGCGCGGGCGAGAAGCCCATGGTGATGGTCTTCAACAAGGTGGATCGGCTCGAGGGCACGGGCCTGCGCGCGCGCCTTTCGCAGCTTTACCCCGATTCGATCGCGATCGCCGCCAAGACCGGAGAGGGGCTCGACGGCCTCCTGAGCCTGGTGCAGCGGCGCTTCGAGGCTGACCGGCGCGAGCTGCACCTGCGCCTTTCGCCGATGCAGCACAAGGCGGTCGCCCTCCTTCACCAGCGCGCCCGCGTCCTGGACACCCGGTACGATGACGATGGGTTCACCCTGATGCGCGTCCTGATCTCGCCCAAGGACCTGGGCCAGGTCCAGGCGGAGGCCGGGCACCTCATCGAAGCGCTGAGCTGAGCCGAGCGCCTCGCCGTCTATCGAGGGCCCGTCACGGCGGGCCCTCCCTTCTTGCCATCACCTTGGCGAACTCGGCTCCGACGAAGAGGCTCTCGGCGGAGTAGAAGATCCACACCAGCAGCGCCAGGATGGAGCCCGCCGCCCCGTAGAGCGCCCCCGCGTTGCTGCGCGCCAGGTAGAAGCTGAGGGCGTACTTGCCGAGCCCGAAGAGCAGGGTGGTCGTGCTGGCGCCCAGCCAGGCGTGGCGCCAGCTGACGACCGTATCGGGCACGTGACGGAACATGAGGGCGAAGGCCACCGTGACGATGCCGAGCGAAAGCGCCTCGTTGAGGGAGAGCCAGAGCCCGACTCCACCCGGGAGGGCGAGGTCGAGCGGGACGTGAAACGCCTCCATGAGGGTCCCGAGGACGATCGAAGCCAGCAACAACAGCCCGACCACCACGATCGCGACCACGGCCAGGAGGTACTTCTCCAGCGTCCGGATTGCTCTGGCGAGGGGCCTTCCCCCCTTGAGGGGAGTGACCTCCCAGATGATGTTGAGCGCGTCATGGATGAGGGCGAACATGCCCGCAGCCCCGGCCACGAGGGAGGCCCCGCTGACCCAGGCGGCGACGCTGGCCCCGCCCGAGAGGTGAGTGGCGTGGAGCAACGAGGCCAGAGTCTCGGCGGCGGGCGCGCCCGCGTAGGTCCTCACCTGTTCGAGAGCTTGGCGCTCGGCCAGCTCCACCCCGTAGACGAGGCCCGCGATGTTGACGACGAGATAGACGAGCGGGCCGATCGAGAAGATGCCGTAGTAGGCCAGAGCGGCCCCCAGCAGGTTGATCCGGTCGCGAGCGCTTGCGATCGCGACTTCTCGGAAAAAGAGCGCAGCCCCGGTCGCGATCGCCCTCCCCTTGGCGAGGGCCTTCTGCCAGCTTGCCATCGACGCCCTCCCTCGCTTTCACCATGCGAGACGCGCGAGGGCGTCGAAAAGAGCGGGACGGCCAGTGTTTATTTGCGAGCCGCCCTTTGATCCCAGTCGCTGGGGAACTTGTAGCCTGCGAACTTTTGCCGGGCCCAGCCCTGGAAGGCGGGCGAGCGATAGGCGGCGATCACGTCCTTGACCCAGGGCTGGGAGCGATCGGCGCTCCGGATGGCCCCCCAGTTCACGTAGGCGTCGCTCTTCTCCTGGTAGAGCGCCTCGGTCAGGCGGATGCCGGAGCTGGTCGCGTAGTTTCCGTTGATGACGGAAAAGTCCACGTCGGCGCGCGAGCGCGGCAGCTGGGCGGCCTCGAGCTGGACGAGCCGCACCCGCTTCGGGTTCTCGGCGATGTCGTGCAGGGAGGCCCGGAGGGGATCGATCCCGGGCTTCAGCTTCAGCCAGCCGAGATCCTTCAGCAGGACCAGCGCCCGCGCCATGTTGGTCGGGTCGTTCGGCACGGCCACGGTGGTGCCTTGCTTGGCCGAAGCGAGCGCTTTCTGGCGTCCCGCGTACAGCCCGAGGGGCGCGGTCGGGACCTGGAAGGCCCCCGAGAGCGAAAGGCCTCGCTCGCGAACGAAGCCGTCCAGATAGGGCTTGTGCTGGAAGACGTTGACGTCCAGCGCCCCCTCGGCGAGGGCGAGGTTCGGCCGGACGTAGTCGGTGAACTCGACCACGCGCACCTTGTAGCCTCGCTTTTCGAGCTGCGGCTTGATCGAGAAGCGCGCCATGTCCCCGAAGTCGCCCACGCTGGTGCCGATGACGATTTCCTTCTTGCTGGGGGCCGCCTGGGCGGCGTGGGCGATCAGCAGCCATCCGAGGCTCGAAGCGACGAGGGTCTTGAGCAGGGTCTTCACGTGTTCTCTCCTTTGTGTTCAGCGCTTGTCCAGCTTGGCGGACAGCCGGTTTCCGAGCCACTGGATCACCTGGACCACGACGACGAGCAGCGCCACCAGGACGAGCATGACGTCGGTCTGGTAGCGGTAGTAGCCGTAGCGCACGGCCAGGTCCCCGATCCCTCCGCCACCGACGACACCGGCCACCGCCGAGTAGGAGAGGAAGCTGACGCACAGGATGGTCAGCCCCGAGACGAGGCCTGCGCGCGCCTCGGGCAGAAGGACCTTGAGGACGATCTGCACCGGGCTCGCGCCCATCGCTCGCGCGGCTTCGACGACGCCGCGGGGCACTTCCTTCAGGCTCTGCTCGACGAGGCGGGCCAGGTAGGCGATCGCCGCGAGGGAAAGCGGCACGGCTGCGGCCAGCGGGCCGATGCTGGTGCCCGTCACCAGGCGGGTGAAGGGCACCAGCGCGACCATCAGGATGATGAACGGGAACGAGCGGACCAGGTTCACGCTCCACTCGAGCAGGGCGTTCAGGAGGCGCCGCTCGAGGAGCTGCTGCGGCTGGGTGAGATGGAGCAGCACGCCGAGCGGTCCGCCCACCAGGACGGCGGCCAGGAGGCCGATGGCGAGCATCAGGGCGGTCTCTTGCGAGGCTTGCAGGATCTCGGGCGCAAGCAGGGTCAGTTTTTCCAGGGTTGCCATTTCTTCCACGACCTAGACCTCCAAGAGCGATTGGGCGAGGACGGTGGCGGGGCGTGCCTCGCCGTCTTGGACCGCCAGCACCTCCACGACGCGGCCCTGATCGAGCAGGGCCGCCCGGTGGCAGATCGCGCGCACCACGTGCATGTCGTGGGTCACCAGGACGATGGTGACGCCGAAGTCGCGGTTGATCGCTTTCAGGCAATCGAGAATGCTGCGGGTGGTCCGGGGATCGAGGGCCGAGGTGGGCTCGTCGGCCAGGATGACCTTGGGGCGCGGCGCCAGGGCGCGCGCGATGCCCACGCGCTGCTTCTGGCCGCCCGATAGCTGGGCGGGGTAGTGGTCGGCGCGATCGCTCAGCTGAACGATTTCCAGGCATTCGGCGACGCGGGCCTGGATCGCGGGCTTCTTCCAGCCGGCGATCTCGAGCGGAAAGGCGATGTTGGCTGCCACGGTGCGGTTCGAAAGCAGGTTGAACTGCTGGAAGACCATCCCGATTTCCCGCTGCGAGCGGCGCAGGGCCGCCGTCGAGAGCGCGGTGAGATCCTCGCCGTCGATGGTGACGATCCCGGTGTCGGGGCGCTCGAGCAGGTTCATCACGCGCAAGAGGGTGGACTTGCCCGCGCCGGAGTAGCCGATGAGGCCGAAGATCTCGCCGGCCGCGACGGTGAGCGAGGTCTGGGCGAGGGCCTCGAAGTCGCCCCCGCCGGGGTGGCCGTAGCGTTTGCTGATGCCTTCCAGTCGAATCATGGGTCCCTCCCAATTGCAAAGCCCGCCGTGCTTGCGCGGCGGGCCTGGAAGGTGGACGTCCATGAGAAACCGGACACGACCATGGGAGGTCGTCCACGCTTTAGCAGATTACGCCCGCAAGCTGTGTTCAAATCGGCGTTCTATTCGGTTGTCAGCTGAGTCCAAGTGAAGCGCGCTTCGCGCGAATTGTCAACCGTTCTGTTTGCGCAATCGCGCTCATAGTGCGCAATAGAGGCATGGTATGATCGGGATGTACTTGCTTAGAGGAACCTTATCCATGCGTTTTGAAGCCTACTGTGACGGCGCCTGCTCGGGCAACCCCGGTCCCGGCGCCGCCGCCTGCGTCCTGCTCGCCTACGAGGGCAACACCCTGGTCAAGGAGAAGGAGCTGGTCTCGCCGGTCGAGCCGAAATCCACCAACCAGCGCCAGGAGCTCATCGGCGCCATCATGATCCTCGAGTCGCTCAGCCGGCCGGGCGTCGACCTCATCATCCACAGCGACTCCAAGTACGTCATCGACGGGATCACGAGCTGGGTCAAGGGCTGGAAGCGGAACAACTGGGTCAACTCCCAGAAGCAGCCCGTGGCGAACAAGGAGCTGTGGGTGCGCCTCGACGAGCTCGCCTCCCAGCACAAGATCGAGTGGCGCTGGGTCAAGGGCCATTCCGGCAACGCCTACAACGATCGCT
This sequence comes from Pantanalinema sp., assembly GCA_036704125.1. Classification (NCBI taxonomy): domain Bacteria; kingdom Bacillati; phylum Cyanobacteriota; class Cyanophyceae; order Leptolyngbyales; family Leptolyngbyaceae; genus Pantanalinema; species Pantanalinema sp. Next base: position 52,917 of record DATNQI010000050.1, read on the forward strand.
GCGATCGCCTCGCGGTGAAGGCGATCGAGGATTTCCGCAAGTAAAGAGCATCTAACAAAACCAGGCATGTTACGACCGTTGGCCGCCGCAGGCGGCTTGAAGGAACAGTTTCGTTACACGCTCTAAAAACGCTCCTCGACCTGTTGCGCGGAGCCCATGGCGGAGCTACTCTCAGTTTCGAGGTCTTTCCATCCTGCAGGAAGGTAAAGACCTCACTTTCGTTTCTACGCGTCGGCGGCGCCCAGCGACGCCAGGGCCTGGGGGACCCGGCCCTTGAGGGTCGGCAGCAAGGCGAGCGCGAGGGTCTCCTCGGCCCGCGACACGAACCGGAACGCCATGGCCTCGCGGACCTCGGCCGGAACGTCCTCGAGGTCCGCCTGGTTCTCCTCGGGCAGGATCACGAGGTCGAGCTCGGCGCGGTGCGCCGCGAGCACCTTCTCCTTGACCCCGCCGATGGCCATGACGCGCCCCCTGAGGCTGATCTCGCCGGTCATCGCCAGATCCGAGCGCACCGGCCGCCCCGAGAGGACCGAGGCGATCGCAACCGCCATGGCCATCCCGGCGCTCGGGCCGTCCTTGGGGATGGCCCCCTGCGGCACGTGGAGGTGCAGGTCGTGCTGGAGCCATGCCTCCTCGGCGATCCCGAGGGCCTCGGCGTTCGCCTTGACGAAGGTGAAGGCGGCCTGCGCCGACTCCTTCATCACGTCGCCCAGGTGGCCCGTTAGGCTCAGGCGGCCTTTCCCCTTCAGCTTCGCCACCTCGATGGTCAGCATGGAGCCGCCCGCCTCGGTCCAGGCGAGGCCGTTCACCGTGCCCACCTCGGGGGAGCGGTGCGGCTCGCGGTGGCGATGGGGCGCGGGGCCCAGCAGGGCCGAGAGCGCCTCGGGAGACACGGCGAGGCTGGCGTTGCCTGCGACCACCGCGCGCGCCGCCTTTCGGGCGAGCGAAGCCAGGCGCCGCGAGAGCTGTCGCACACCCGCTTCGCGGGTGTAGCCGCGGACGAGCGCCTCGAGGGTGTCGCGATCCACTTCGAGCTGGGCGCTCTTCAGGCCGTGGGTCTCGAGGGTCTTCGGCAGCAGGTGCTTTTCGGCGATCGAAAGCTTCTCGCGCTCGGTGTAGCTGCCGATCCGGATGATCTCGAGGCGATCGCGCAGCGCGGCGGGGATCCCCGCGGTGCCGTTGGCGGTGGCGATGAACAGCACCTCGGAGAGGTCGAACGGGCTCTCCACGTAGTGGTCGGAGAAGGTCCGGTTCTGCTCGGGGTCCAGGACCTCCAGGAGCGCCGCCGAGGGGTTGGAGCGCGAGTCGCTGCCGAGCTTGTCGAGCTCATCGAGCAGGAAGACCGGGTTCTTGGTGCCCGCCGTCTTGAGGCCGGCGAGGATGCGGCCCGGCATGGCCCCCACGTAGGTGCGGCGGTGGCCGCGGATCTCGGCCTCGTCGTGAACCCCGCCCAGGCTCGCGCGCACGAACTTGCGGCCCAGGGCGTCCGCGATTGCGCGGGCGAGCGACGTCTTGCCCACCCCGGGAGGACCCACCAGGCAGAGAATCGTGGTCGGGGGCGACTTGCGCAGCGCGCGCACCGCGAGGAACTCCAGGAGGCGATCCTTGACCTTCTCGAGGCCGTGGTGGCCCGCGTCGAGGACGTCCTGGGCGTGGCCGAGGTCCAGCTGGTCCTTCGTGCGCTTGTCCCAGGGAAGGGCGGCGAGCGTGTCCAGGTAGGAGCGGATGACGCCCGACTCGGCCGACTGGGGGCCCGTGCGCTGCAGCCGTCCGAGCTCGCGCTCGGCCCGCTCGCGCGCCTCCTTGGGGAGCTTGGCCTTGGCGATCGCCTTGCGGTAGTCGCTGATCTCCTTGGTCTTCTCGTCCTCCTCGCCGAGCTCCCGGTGGATCTGCTGGAGCTTCTCGCGCAGGAAGTACTCGCGCTGGGCCTTGTCCAGCTTGGACTTCACCTTCTCGTGGATCTCCTGGTCCAGCTTCAGCTGCTCCAGGAGGGTGGCGAGGTGGTTGGCCAGGATCTCGAGGCGCTCCTGGACGCCCACGGTCTCGAGCATGGCCTGGCGGCACGAAAGGTCGTGGACCAGGTAGGAGCCCGCCATGTCCGCCAGGTGCGAGGCCCCGTGGATGGTGTCGATTGCGAGCGAGGCCTCGGGGGGCAGGCGCTTGTCGAGCGGCATGATCTCGGCGAGCTGCTCGCGGACGTGGCGCTCCCAGGCGTCGATGGTCTCACCCTTCTCCTCGGGGGCGCTCAGCGCCTCGTAGGCGGCGCGCAGCGGGCCGTCGCCGTCGTCGACCCTCAGGATCCGCGCGCGGGTCTTGGCCTCGAACAGGACGCGGAAGGTCCCGTCCGGCTGGCGGAACGACTGGAGGATCTCGCCGACGGTGCCCATCTCGTGGAGGTCGGCGGCCGTGGGCGCCTCGAGCTTGGAATCGCGCTGAGCGACCAGCAGCAGGCTTCGCCCCTCGATGAGGGCCGTCTCGACGGCTGCGACCGAGCGGGGGCGTCCCATGGACAGGCCCGCGATCATGTGGGGCAGCACCACCATCTCCCGCAGGGGGACGACGGGCAGGGTGGTCTCGGCTTGCGGAGCGCCTGGCGCCATGGGGGATCCTTTCGAGCGGCAATTCGAGCGGTAAAGGGGCGTTCGGCCCCTCGCTATTCTAGCACCGATCGGTTTTTCAAGGCCGAAGCCGGCCCGGCGCATCGCGCCGGACCGGCTTCGGGGGATTCGCAAGGACTAGGAAGCCTGCTTTGCGGTGCCGCTTTCGGGCAGCATGAAGAGCTTGGCGGCCTCGGCCTTGTTCTCGACCAGCTCCTTGGTGATGGTCACCTTGCGCAGGTCGGTGCGGCTCGGTGCCTCGTACATCACGTCGAGCATCATCTCCTCGACGATCGAACGAAGCGCACGGGCGCCCGTCTTGCGCTTGAGGGCCTCGGCGGCGATCGCCGTCAGGCTGTCCTCGGTGAAGTCCAGGTCCACCCCGTCCATCCCCAAGAGGCGCTTGTACTGCTTGGTGATGGCGTTCTTGGGCTCGGTGAGGATGCTGATGAGGGCTTCCTGGTCGAGCGGGTTGAGCGTCGCCACCATCGGGATACGACCGATGAACTCGGGGATCAGGCCGTACTTGAGCAGGTCCTCGGGCTGGAGTTGCTCGAAGAGCACGCTCAGGTCCTTCTCCACGACGTCCTTGATCTCGGCGCCGAAGCCCATGGTCTTCTTGCCGACCCGGGTCTCGATCACCTTGTCCAGGCCCACGAAGGCCCCACCCACGATGAACAGGATGTTCGTCGTGTCGAGCTGGATGAACTCCTGGTACGGGTGCTTGCGGCCGCCCTGGGGCGGAACGTTCGCGACCGTGCCTTCGAGCATCTTGAGCAGCGCCTGCTGAACGCCCTCGCCCGAGACGTCCCGGGTGATCGAGGGGTTCTCGCTCTTCTTGGCGATCTTGTCGATCTCGTCGATGTAGACGATGCCGCGCTCGGCGCGCTTCACGTCGTAGTCGGCGGACTGCAAGAGGCGCAGGAGGATGTTCTCGACGTCCTCGCCCACGTAGCCGGCCTCGGTGAGGGTGGTGGCGTCCGCGATGGCGAAGGGCACGTTGAGGAGCTTGGCGAGGCTCTGCGCCAAGAGGGTCTTGCCCGAGCCGGTGGGTCCGATCAGGAGGATGTTGCTCTTGGCAATCTCCACCTGGTCATCGGCCCCCTCGGCCTCCTTGGTCGAGAGGCGCTTGTAGTGGTTGTAGACCGCGACCGAGAGAACCTTCTTGGCGCGCTCCTGGCCGACCACGTGCTGATCGAGGCTCTTCTTGATGGCCTGCGGCTTCGGGATCTCGCCCAGTTCCATGGGCGGGGCTTCCGCGGTCCGCTGGTTGTCGTAGAGCTCCTCGTCGAGGATCTCGTTGCAGAGATCCACGCACTCGTCGCAGATGTAGACTCCAGGGGCAGCAATCAGCTTGCGCACCTGTTCCTGCGTCTTACCGCAGAACGAGCACTTGGGCTGGCCCTTGTTGTCTTCGTACTTAGGCATCCGATTTAGTTCCCCCACTACCGGTCGCCGGGGGCAAGGGTGCCTTCGGGACCAGCACTTCGTCGATCAGACCGTACTCCTTGGCTTCGTCGGGGCTCATGAAGAAGTCGCGGTCCGTGTCCTTCTCGATCTTCTTGAGCGGCTGGCCGCTGTGAAGGGCCATCAGCTCGTTGAGGCGGCGCTTGAGGCGCAGGATCTCGGCGGCCTGGATCTCGATGTCCGTGGCCTGACCCTGGGCGCCGCCCAGGGGCTGGTGGATCATGATGCGGGCGTTGGGCAGCGCGATGCGCTTGCCGGGAGCCCCCGCGTTCAGGAGGAACGCGCCCATGGACGCGGCCTGGCCGAGCACGATGGTGGACACGTCGGCCTTGATGTAGCGCATGGTGTCGTAGATCGCAAGACCCGCGGTCACCACGCCGCCCGGCGAGTTGATGTACATGTGGATGTCCTTGGAGGGATCCTCGGCCTCCAGGAACAGGAGCTGGGCAATCGTGAGGCTCGCGACCGCATCGTCGATCGGGGTGTTCAAGAAGATGATGCGCTCCTTGAGCAGGCGCGAGAAGATGTCGAAGGCGCGCTCGCCGCGGCTCGTCTGCTCGACGACCATGGGGACCAAACCGCTGTGAACTAACATGGTTGATACCTCTCTCAGTGCTGCGTTTGTGCTACGCGTTGGCGGCGACGGGGGCGGCCTCCGAGACCTTGGCGCGCTCGAAGAGCCACTCGATGATCTTGTTGCTGAGGACCTCGTCGGCGATCTGCGGCCAGGCGCCGTTGCTGATCACCTGGGCGCGGAACTCGCTGGGCTCGACGCCGTAGCTGCTCGCGTACTCGGCGATGGCCTCCTCGATCTCCTCCTCGGTGGGCTGGATGCTCTCGGTGCGGGCGACCTCACCCAGGGTCAGCGAGGTGCGGATGCGCTTCTCGGCCTCGGGGCGGGTGTTCTCGCGCCAGGTCTCGATGTTGTCCTTGGTGAAGACCTTGTTGGGGTCGATGCCCTGCTGGCTGAGCATGTTGGCCTGCTGCTGCAGCAGGAAGTTGGACTCGCGGGCAATCATGCTGTCGGGGACTTCCATCTCGGCGCCCTCGACGACCTTCTCGATCAGCTGCTTGCGCAGCTCGATCTCGCGGGCATCCTCGCGCTCGGCCTTGAGGTCCTCGCGGATCTTGGCGGTCATGGCCTCGACCGAGTCGTGGCCGGCAGCCTTGGCGAAGGCCTCGTCCAGCTCGGGACGCTTGCGGGCCTTGATCTCGTGGACCTTGAAGGTGAAGGTCACGGCCTTGCCGGCGAGCTCGGCGTTGGGGTAGTCCTCGGGGAACTTGAGGTCAGTGGCCTTCTCGTCGCCCACCTTGACGCCCACGAGCGCCTCGACGAAGCCCTCGATGAAGCGGCCGGCGGCCATCTCGATGGGATAGCTCGTGGCCTTGCCGCCCTCGAACTCGACGCCGTCGATGGTGCCGGTGAAGTCGGCGGTCACGGTGTCGCCCATCTCGGCGGCGCGCTCGACCACCTCGAGGGTGGCCTTGGAGTCGCGCAGTCGATCGAGGCGCTCGGTCACGTCGGCGTCGGTCACCTCGGCCTTGGGGGCCGCGATCTCGAGGCCGGTGTAGGCGCCGAGCTTGACCTCGGGGCGGACCTCGACGGTCGCCTTGAACACGAGGGGCTGGTCCTTCTCGAAGGAGACGAGCTCGACCGAGGGCTCGGCGATGGGCTCGACCTTGCCCTCCTCGATGGCGGCAGGATAGACCTCGGGCAGCAGGAACTTCTCGAAGGCGGTGTGCTTGATGTAGTCGACCCCGACGGTACGCTCGACGATCGGGCGGGGAGCCTTGCCGGGACGGAAGCCGGGGATGCGGACTTCCTTGGAGACCTGGCGATAGGCGCGATCGTATGCTTTTTCGACGCGCTCGGCGTCCACGTGGACTTCGAGCTGGACTTGATTCTTTTCCTTCTTCTCCAGGGTGACTTTCACGATTGCCTCCTGATGTTCCCGCCTCACGACGGGATTTCGACGGTGTTGGTCCAAAAAGTATAGCACACATCGAGGCCGCCTTCGGGCGCTGGCCCTTGGGCACCGCCGGGTGCGAAGACGGCTCGAGGTGCGGGGGACGCGGTCAGATCCGGGCCGGGGCCCGCTGGGCGCAGGCGGCCACGAACGCTCCGAACAGCGCGGCGGTGAAGGGGCCGGGCTGGAGCTCGGGGTGCCACTGCACCCCCACCAGCCAGCGGTCGGGGGCCTCGTAGCCCTCGAGGACCCCGTCGCTCCCGAAGGCGCTCGGCACGAGGCCCGGCGCGAGGTCGCGCACGGCCTGATGGTGGAAGGTGTTGACGGCCATGGTCGGGGCGCCGACGAGCCCGGCGAGGCGGGTCCTTGCCACCAGCTCGACCAAGTGGGTCGACTCGTGGACAGGGGCCTCCTGCTGGTGGGGCAGCGCGCCCGGGACCTGGGCCGGGAGGTCCTGGTAGAGGGTGCCGCCCAGGGCCACGTTGAGCAGCTGCATGCCGCGGCAGATGCCGAGGACGGGCAGGCCCTGCTCGGCGGCTGCTTGGGCGAGCGGAAGCTCCTGGACGTCGCGCTCGGCATCGACCTCGCCCAGCTCGGGGATGGGCTCCTGGCCGTAGTGGCTCGGGGCCACGTCCTCGCCGCCGGTCAAGAGCAAGCCGTCGAGGGCTCTCAGGCTCTCGATCTCGGCGGCGCCCGGCGGCAGCAGCAGGGGGATGCCTCCCGCTTCGCGCACGCGCTCGGCGTACTCCGCGGCCAGGTAGTAGATCGGCCGTCCGCGCTTGATGGCGCCGACGCCGGCGTGCCGCTGGGTGGTGATTCCGATCAGGGGGTGCCGCACGGGTCAGTCCTGCTTGCCGGCCGCGGCGAAGCCCGCCAGGGTGGTGGGGATGTGCCAGCCCTGGACCTCGGGGATCATGGCCTTGCATGTCATGTCGTAGTGGATCGGGGTGACCGAGATGCAGTTGTCGCGGATCGCCGAGACGTCGGTGTCGGGGTCCTCCTCGACCTCGACGACCTCGCCCGCGAGCCAGTAGTAGTCCTTGCCGCGAGGGTCGATCCGGGTCTCGAAGAGATCGGTGTACTTGCGCTCGCCGAGCCGGGTGATCCGGACCTCGCGCGCGGCGGCCTCGCTCAGCGAGGGGTAGTTGACGTTCAGCAGCACCTTGGACGGCAGGCGGTGCGCCGCGAGGGTGCGCGCGAGCACCAGGGCGAACTGGCCGGCCTCGTCGTAGCCGACGTCGGAGAAGGTCGCAAGGCTCATGGCCACCCCCTGGAAGCCGCGGATGGTCGCCTCGAGGGCGGCCGAGACGGTGCCCGAGTAGATGACGTCGGTGCCGAGGTTCGGGCCGCGGTTGATCCCCGAGAAGACGACGTCCGGCGCCTCGTCCAGCAGGGGGCCGACGGCGAGCTTGACGCAGTCCGAGGGGGTGCCGTTGACGGAGTAGGCCGCCTTGACCCTGCCGCCGAGGTCGTGCTTCTCGACCCGCAGGGGCTTGTGCAGCGTCAGGGCGTGGCCAGTGGCCGAGCGCTCGCGATCTGGCGCCACCACCGTCACGTCGTGCTCGGTGGCCAGGGCCTGGGCCAGGGCCCGGATGCCCGGGGCGTGGATCCCGTCGTCGTTGGAAACAAGAATGCGCATCGGTGGTGTCCGTTTCTCGGTCGGCAGGGCGATGGGCGCGCAGGGGCGCTCTTTACAAAGATAGCGGCCAGGTGCGTGCTTTGCAACCGCCGAGAGGCCGAGCCGCGCCACCCCTCACGCAACTCGGGCACGACCGGGGCGATAAGTAGATGGGAGCCGGCGTGGGTTTGCTCGCCCGCCGGGGCATAATTCTCTTAGAACCGTCCAAGACAGAACGGAGAAGCGCCATGGGAACCGGCCGCATCGATCAGACCTCGCGGATCCATCCGACCGTCCACAAGACGGCCCAGACCAAGCCGCTCGACGAAGAGGCTGAAATCAAGCACAAGGCCCAGACCGATCGCCTGGCGATCCAGCACGGGCCCTCGCGCCCCGCGGCCCTCTCCGACGTGGTCGCCGCGGCCAAGGCCGAGAGCAGCAAGAAGATCGGCAACTCCGTCGTGGACGGCTCGCGCGCCCTTCACCAGCGCGGCTACACCTATCCGCCCGATCTCGGCGCCAACTACTACCACAAGTACAGCGCGGACGGGAAGAGCGTGGGCTGCTGCGCCGACTTCGTCAGCGACTCCTACAAGGAGATGAGCAAGAGCCTCGGCAAGCCCGAGTACGACATCGGGAAGATCATGCAGGACAAGGGCTACAACCCCCACTACTGCCCCTCCATGATCCAGTACTTCCAGAAGGAGCAGACTCTGCTGCCGCCTCCGGACAAGGGCACCAAGGCCCAGGTCGGCGACGTGGTCTTCTTCGACTGGGACGGCAACGGCGCCAAGGATCCCGATCACGTCGCGATCGTCACCAAGGTCGACGCCAACGGCAACCCGACCGAGCTGATGGAGTCCCGCAAGTTCAACGAGCCCACCGAGATCACCACGATCAGCCCCGGTGACGGCCGCTGGAACAAGATCGTCGGCATCGGCCGCCTCAAGGACGCGACCGCGGACAACGACGCGGCAAACGCCCTGCCGCCCCTGGGCGACGCGCCCTTCCCCGGCGATTCCCGCTCGGGAAGCGCTCGCGCCTCGGCGGACTACTCGGGGGGCGGCCGCGGCAACGGGGGCCCGGTTTCGAGCGACGGCCCGACCCGCACCGTCCCCTCGCGCACCGGCGAGCCGAGCAATTACCAGCCCTTCAAGCGCCAGGAGTGGGAGTCGGGGATGTCCTCGGCCCTCGGCATCGCCCTCGAGATCGTCCAGAAGCTCTCGAACGCTCTGGCCACCGACGGCGAGATGACGGTGGACCAGCTCGCGCAGCTCGCCGAGAAGAACGGCGTGCCCAAGGACAAGGCCATGAAGCTCGCCAAGGAGATCATGGCCAAGAAGTCGGACCTGGTGGCTTCCAAGGCCAAGTCCCCCGACCTCGCCAAGTACATGGGCAAGCTCAGCCCCGAGAAGATCGAGGAGATCCTGGTCCAGCGCAACTCTCCGCTCGCGGGCAAGGGCCTGGGCGCGTTCATGGTCCAGATGGAGAACAAGTACGGGATCCCTGCCGCCCAGTTCCTCGCCCAGGCGACCATGGAGTCGCAGATCGGCAAGGTGGGCTCCACCCAGGGCGAGCATCACAACATCGGCAACATCCGCCCCGGCTCGAGCTGGGACGGGCCGACGGTCACCACCGGCAGCGGCTCCTACCGCTCCTACGGCTCGTGGGAGGAGGGCATCGAGGACTTCTACAAGCTGATGAGCGGCCCGCTCTACGCCGGCAAGTCCCTCGAGGACCAGATCAACACCTACGCCCCGCCGGTGGAGAACGACACCAACGGCTACATCAACACCATCAAGGACCTCATGCAGGGTTGGACCGGCGAATAGCCGGGCGACCCCTGGGGGCGGCGCGAGCCGCCCCTTATTTTTGAATTCAAAAGAGGAGGCCCCGCCGTTTCGGCGGGGCCTCGGTGCTGCTGGCAGCAGGCTTACTTCTTCTTGCCCTTCTTGGCAGGAGCCGAAGCGACCAGCTCCTTTTCCGCCTGGGGCTTGGCGGCCGAGATCGTGGCCTCGGCGCCGATCTCGGGCACCGGGGTGTAGAGGCCCTTGAGCATCTTGTGCCAGGGGTAGTGCTCGGCCATCTTGCGCTCTTCGTTGGCGACCTTGATGACGAAGTCGGACATGGCGCCCACGACCCAGTCGAAGTAGTGGGGGAGGATCGAGTAGTAGTCCATGTCGGGGGCGGGGTTCATGAAGTCGATGGCGTAGGGGATGCCGTCGCGGACGGCGAACTCCACCGAGTTCATGTCGTAGCCGAGGGCGTGGTTGATGACGCGGGCGTCGCGGACCACCTTGGCGCCCAGCTCGGCCGACATGTGGTTGTGGTCCTCGACGTAGCAGCGGTTCTTCGGATCGTACTTGATCGGCATGATGTTGTCCTTGCCGACGGTGAGGCACCGGATGTACGAGTCGAAGTCGATGAACTCCTGGAGGACCATGATGAGACGGCCCGTCTGGTGGTAGTAGTGGAAGAACTCCTCGGCGTTGTTGACCTTGTAGACGTTCTTCCAGCCGCCGCCGTCGTAGGGCTTCAGGAAGGCGGGGAACTTGATGTAGTCGAAGATTTCCTTCCAGTCGGTCAGGCACAGGTTACGGTGCGACTCGGGCCGGGTGGTGGGGTTGGCCTCGACCGGGGGCAGCACGACGGTCTTGGGGACCGCGACGCCCAGGCGCTCGACCAGCGAGTTGTCGAAGAACTTGTCGTCCGAGATCCACCAGAAGGGGTCGTTGATGACGTACGAGCCCTGGATCACCGCGTTCTTGAGGTAGGGCTTGTAGATCTCGATCTCGTGCGAGATGCGATCGACGAGGACATCGTAGCCGGGGTGCTCGCCCATCTTGGGGGCGTGGACCTTGGCGAACTCGGCGACGACCTTGCCTTCGCCCTTTTCGTTGACGGCCTTGATGAAGGCGTGGGGGAAGGTGTCCTCCCAGCCGACCAGGATACCAACCTTCTTGGGGTTCTTCTCGGTCATTGTGTTATTTCGTCCTCATAAAAAATGGGGGGGAAACGTTCGGGATAAGGGGACTAGCTGCTCGGGTTCAGGTCGACGAAGCGGCCGTGCAGCATGATGGCCTGGCCGTCCGCCCAGATCGAGCACTCGCGCGCCAGCAGGTCGATGTGCGCCCGGCAGGTCCAGTTGGCGCCGGTCAAGCAGCCGCAGGGCTCCCCGAAGGCGATGTGGAAGCCTGGGATCTTCTCGTCCTGGAGGAGATTGCCCGTGAACTCCGTGACTCCGAGGTTGGTGCCGACCGCGATCTCGCCGACGCGGTTGGCGTTCTCGGTCGAGTGGGTGTAGCCCCAGAACTCCTGGGCGAGCTCCTCGTGGGGGCTCGTCACGGTCTTGAGGAAGTTGTCCTGGATCTCGAGGGTCAAGGGGGTGTCCTTGAGGTCGCCGTACTTCGAGGAGAAGTAGTCGCCGATCGGCGCGTCCGCCACCCAGATGCCGTTGATCCGCTTGGGGGTGGTGAAGATCTCGCCGCCCGGCAGGTTGCCCCACGCATCACGCGAGATCTTGCCCGAGGTCTTGATCCACTGGAACTCCTTGGGGTCGTGCTCGATCTCGATGTCGGTGCCCGCCGGGGTGGTCACGTGGACCCGGCGTGCGCCTTGGAGCAGGCGCCGCAGGCCGAGGCTCATCTTGTTGATGGCGTCGAAGTCGGCGCGCATCCCCGAGTTCATGATCTCGCCGGTGATGCCCACCATGTGCCCGTAGCGGACCTTCTTGACGGTCGCAAGGTTGATCACCTGGGCGCGGGAGGGGACCTCGCCGGGCCGCGGGTTCACCGTGTAGAGGCAGGCGGCGCACTCGGAGACGGCCTTGAGGATCTCGTAGGGCATGTCGAGGATGGGGCGTTCGCAGTAGTCCTCGACCACGAAGCCCTGGGCGATTCCCTCGGCGAGCTCGATCGCCTCGATCAAGGCGGCTCCGATGAACTGGGAATCCCGGTCGGAGATGACGACCACGCGCTCGTTGGGCCGGACCTGCAGGCTCCGGTTGATCGCGTTGAACGCTCCGGCCCGGTACTCGCTCGGGAAGGGCAGGGCGCGCATGTCGGTCAGCTTCCTAGACACCGGCGTTGTCCTTGACCGTGTTGATGGCGCGCTCGACCGAGGCCGACAGGGCGGAGCCCGAGGCCATGAGGTCGTCGGCCAAGGAGAGGTCGATCCCCTCGAGGGTGCGCGCGCACATGTCGTCGACGACGGCCTTGAGGTCGTTGGTCTCGGCGAAGACCTTGAGCTGGCGATCCGCGTCGGTGCCGCGATCGAGGATGGTGTAGATGTGCTCGAGCGCCTGGCGGCTGCCCAGGTCGTCCACCACGTCGTCCACGAAGGTGAGCAGCTCGACGATCAGGTCCTTGGTGTGCTTCTCGCCCTTGATCCCGAAGTCGATCAGCTTGCCGTCCAGGCCGTAGCGGTAGGCGCGCCACTTGTTCTCGTCGATCAGCGCCGTCGGGTAGACGCGGAACGACATGTTCTCGCGGCGCAGGACGTACAGCTTGGCGACGATGGCCTGCACGAGGGCTGCGATCGCGATGGAGGTCTTGTAGTCGGTGGGCAGGTCGCAGACCCGGAACTCGATGGTGTTGTAGACCGGGTGCGGGCGCAGGTCCCACCAGATCTTCTTGCCGTTGTCGATGCAGTTGGTCTTGATCAGGGTCTGGACGTAGGAGTCGAACTCGGCGTAGGACGAGAAGACGCCGGGGATGCCCGTTCGGGGGAAGTTCTTGAAGACGCTCGAGCGATGCGACTTGAGGCCGGTGGCGCGGCCGAGCCAGAAGGGGCTCGAGCAGCTGATGGCCAGGAGGTGGGGCAGGAAGTAGCGGGCCTGGTTGACCAGGTCGATGGCCAGGTCCTTGTCGTCGACGCCGACGTGGACGTGCATGCCGAAGATCAGGTTGGCGCGGGCCACGTCCTGAAGGTCGTCGACCAGCACCTTGTAGCGGTCCTTGTCGGTGATGTCCTGGGTCTTCCAGTCGCTGAAGGGGTGGGTGCCCGAGGCCATGATCTTGAGGCCGTGCTTCTTGGCCAGGCGGGCGATCGCCGCGCGCAGCTGCATGACGTCCTTGGCGGCCTCGGTGACGTTGGTGCAGATGTCGGTGCCGACCTCGATGATCGACTGGTGCATCTCGGGCTTGACGCGCTCGCCGAGGATCATGCCCCCCTCTTCGAGCATGACCGAGATGTGGCTGCGAAGCTCCCGCGTCTCGGGATCGATGATCTGGTACTCTTCCTCGATCCCGATGGTGAATTTTTCAAGCATTGACGATGTTCCTCATCCCGGCCCCCGTGGGGGTCCTACGCGCGCGGCTCGATGACGAAGGTGGGGACGATCCCGCCTCCGGAGGTGACGTTGCAGAGGGCGGTGCCCGAAAGCCGGGTCAAGAAGCCCTCGACCTCGCCCTTCCAGACGAAGGGGTCCAGATCGACGTTGAGCTGGTCGTAGACGAGCTCCTCGCGGACCGTGGGGAACAGGGCGGAGGCCACGCGGACCTTCTCCTGGACCACGTAGGCGTGCTCCATCGCCTTGTTGATCGCCTCTTCCCACTCCTCGTTGGTCGACTCCCACCCGATGTAGATGCCGCGGCCGCCGTAGTCGTCGTTGGGCTTCATGACCATGCGATCGCGGTTGGCGCGGATGTAATCGATGAGATCGATCTCCGTTCCATGGTAATCGGTCTTGCCGGGCCGGACCTTGCGCGTCCAGGGAATGTGGCGCGCGATCGCCTCGCGCTCCTCGGGGCTGAAGAGGTGCTGGTTGGCCCCGTCGGTCAGCAGGCCGAAGATCATCTTCTTGTGGAGGAACTTGGAGCGGAACGAGTTGACGACGCAGACCGAACCCGCGCGGTAGGCCTCGACCAGGGCCTGCACCTCGTCCCACTTGCCGATGAACTCGTGGGTGAGCACCCGGCGGTAGACCAGGTCGATCACCGAACCGTCCGAGGCCAGGAGCTTGCCCTCTTCGAAGCGCAGCCGGCGCGGATCCTCGATGACGGTCGGGATGCCCTTGCTCTCGAAGAAGGCCTTGCACATCTCGAACTCGTGGCGGGTCGAGAGGCCGTCCCAGTCGACGATGGCGATGCGGCCGGGCTTGGCGCCCAGGCCCTTGCCCTTGGCCCAGATCTCGTAGGTCTCGAGCAGGGTCTTGATGAGGCGATCGCGGGTCTTGAAGCCCTGGATCGCGTACTCCTTGCCGAAGGCCTGCATGACGGGGTCCTGGAGGAAGACCTCGGCCATGATCTCGGTGTAGGCGGGACCGGCGGGGCACTCGGCGTTGAGCTCGACGAACTGAAGGTGGTCGCCGATGAGGAAGGAGTCGAAGCGCGCCATGGTGCTGAAGCCGGGATAGCCGGGGTCGATGGCGGCGAGCTCGCGCTCGTGCGGGGTCAGGCCCAGCTCCTCGATGAAGCGCGGATCGCTGAAGAAGTGCTCCGAGAGCTTGTCCATGGCGCTCCAGATGGTCTGGGCGGCGTGCTTGATCAGCGCGTTCTGCTCGGGCGAGAGGAACTGGGCGCGCATGTACTCGACCTGGACGCGATCGCCGTACATCACGCGGGCCTCGCGCATGCGTGCGGTGAAACCCTGGAAGTCCGCCGGGGTGAGGTTCGCCTGGTCGACGAGGGCGTGGTAACGATCGATGGCACTGTTGATCACGGCGGCAGTGGCACTCCTTCTGGACAGGCAGGGTTCGGCAAGGGGAGGCCCGGGAGCGGGCCCGGGCTACGGGGAGTATTGTAACGTGTTTGATGAGGTTTTTCTAGTTTTGTTAAGTTGCTCCCTTTCGCGCAGGGCCTCTCGGCCCCCGAGGGCCAGAAGGGCGCGGTAGGCGTTGACCCGCAGCACGCGGCCGCCGCGGATCCTGTCGCTGGTCTCGAGCAGGACGCGCTTGAGCTCGCGGGGCTTCAGCTCGGGGCGCAGGGTGCGCATGAGGGCGAGCACCCCGGCCACGTGGGGACTGGCCGCCGAGGTGCCGCCGAAGCGCGCATGCAGGAAAGGCGAGCTGACGGGGAAGGTGGTGGTGGCGTCGGCCGGGGCGACGAGCGAGACGTACTCCCAGCGCGGCGACCACATGTGCAGGCGATCCTTGCGGTCGGTGGCGCCCACCGCGATGAGGCCCGCGAACTCGGGCAGGGTCTCCCAGGCGGCGGGGTAGGTCTTGCGCTCGCGCGGCCCGCCGGCGCAGACCACGGGCACCCCGCGGCGCAGGGCCTCGTAGATGGCGTTGGCCAGATCCGCCATGGTGGCGTGGTTGAAGCCGGGCTCGCCGATCTCGCAGCCGACGCTCAGGTTGAGCACGTCCGCGCCGTGGGCGAGCGCCTGGCGGATGCCCTCGGCGATCTGGGTGGCGTGCACGCTGCCGGTGCGGGGCTTGTTGATCTTGACCGGCAGGATGCGGCAGTCGGGAGCGACGCCCCGGAAGCGCTCGCGGATTCCCCCCTGGGCGCCGATGATGCCGGCGACGGCGGTGCCGTGGCCGTTGTCGTCGTGGGCGGGCTTGCCGGGCTCGAAGAGGTTGACCCCGGGCAGGACCTTGCCCTGCAGATCGGGGTGGCGCGGGTCCACCCCCGTGTCGAGCACGGCCACCACCACCGACGGATCCCCCGAGGTGATCCGCCAGGCTCGCGGCGCCTGAATCCGTTCGAGGGACCATTGCCAAGTCGTACGCGTCATGGGTCACAGTGTAGCAAGCTTACCTCGCCATGCCAAGCGCCCAAGCGCCGTGAGGCGGCGCGTTTCCACCGGCCGACCTCTGATTTACACGGGCCCGGGGCGGGACTAGGATGCACGCGCGCAAGGCCAATGACGGCGAGGTGAGGGTCATGGGATTCGTCGATCGCAAGCAGGCCGGTGAGTTACTCGCCGAGCGTCTGACCAGGTACGCGGGGCCGGACACGGTGGTGATCGGGCTGCCGCGCGGGGGGGTGCCGGTGGCGCGCGAGGTCGCAGAGCGGCTGAACGCCCCGCTCGACGTGCTGGCCTCGCGCAAGCTCGGGGCGCCGGGCAACCCGGAATTCGCCATCGGGGCCATCACGGCGCGAGGCGTCCGGGTCCTGAACCATGAGGCCCTGAGGCACCTGTGGCTTCCGCCGGGCTATCTGGAGCAGGAGGCCCTGGAGCAGCGCCGGGTGGCCGAGAGCAGAGAGCACCTGCTCAGGAACGGGCGAGCGCCCATTTCCCTGAAGGACAAGGTCGTCATCTTGGTGGACGACGGAATTGCCACGGGGATGACGGCGCGCGCGGCGGTGGCCGACGTGCGCGAGCAGGGACCTTCAAAAGTGGTGCTCGCGGTCCCGGTCATCGCCGCCGACAGCGTACGCGTGCTTTCCGCCGAGGCGGACGCGGTCGTGTCGGTCATGGTGCCCGAGGTCTTCTACGCGGTGGGCCAGTTCTACGATCGCTTCGATCAGGTCGAGGACGACGAGGTCCGCGCCATCCTCGATGCGGCGCGTGCCCCCGCCTCGCAGGCCGAGAGGAGCTGATACCATGTCGAACGGAAGAGCTTCACGGCAAACGACCCTCACCCACGCCGACTGGGTACGCCTCAGCGCGACGCCCCTGCACGGCTTCCCCGAGGACTTCGACCCCTGCCTGGACGCGGTGGGCGAGGCGCGGATCGTGATGCTCGGCGAGGCGAGCCACGGCACCGCCGACTTTTACGCCACCCGCGCGCGGCTGACCCGGCGCCTGATCTCGGAGTTGGGCTTCACCTTCGTCGCCATCGAGGGGGACTGGCCCGATGCCGCCATGGTCAATCGCTTCGTGCGCGGCGGTCCGGGGGATGCCCGGGAGGCCCTGGGGGGCTTCAAGCGCTTTCCCATCTGGATGTGGCGCAACACGGTGGTGCTCGCCTTCGTCGAATGGCTCCGCGCCTGGAACGACAAGCGCTCTTTCGATTCGCGCGCGGGGTTCTACGGCCTCGATCTTTACAGCCTCCACGCCTCGATGGAGGCCGTGCTGGCTTTCCTCGATCGGGTGGACCCCGCGGCGGCGCGGGTCGCGCGCGAGCGCTACGGCTGCTTCGGCCGCTTCGGCGAGGACACCCGGCAGTACGCGCTCAACGCGCACTTCCTCGCCGCGTCCTGCGAGGCCGAGGTGGTCGCGGCCCTCACGGACCTGCGGGCGCAGCGCGCGCACTACGCCGCGGCGACCTCGAGCGACGAGGCCTTCGACGCCGAGCTGAACGCGGTGGCTGCGGCCAACGCCGAGTGCTACTACCGCCAGATGGTCCTGGGCGGCGCCACCACCTGGAACCTGCGGGATCGCCACATGGTCGCCACCCTGGAGCGCCTGCTGGCGCACCTGGGGCCCGACGCCAAGGCCGTCGTCTGGGAGCACAACTCCCACATCGGGGACTTCCGGGCGACCTACGAGGGCGACAGCGGCCACCTGAACGTCGGCCAGCTCGTGCGCGAGCGCCACGGCGCCAACGCTTTTTCGGTCGGCTTCGGCACCTACCGGGGCACGGTCACCGCCGCGCGGGCCTGGGACGCCGCGCCGGAGTTCATGCCGGTGCCCCCGGCCCGCGAGGACAGCATCGAGGCCATCTTCCACCAGGCCGGGATTCCTGCCTTCTACCTGGGGCTCAGGGACCTGGCGCGCGGCGGGGCGTGGCTTTGCGAGACGCGCCCCGAGCGCGCCATCGGGGTGGTCTACCACCCTGCCGAGGAGCGCCTCGGCAACTACGTCCCCTCGCGCCTGGCCGATCGCTACGACGCCTACGTCTTCCACGACGAGACCCTCGCGGTCGAGCCCCTGGACCTGGGAGCGGAGCCGCCTGGCCTCGAGACCTACCCCAGCGGCCTGTAGGGCGAACCGAAGCTCGCTTTCTCCTGTCCTCGGCGCTCGATGGGGTAGCCGATCTTGCGCCGGCGCCAGGGGCCGTAGCCCCCCATGATGGGGTGGACGTGCGCGTGGCCCTCGGCCAGAAGCTTTCGGGCGATCGCGGCGCTGGTGCCCTCGTGGAGCGACGTGCAGTAGAGGAAGACGGGGAGGTCCTTGGGAACGGGCAGCTGGATGTGCTCGGCGGCCAAGAGGTCGTCCGGGTCGTAGTAGATGGCCCCCTTGATCTGGGTCGAGTCGGGTCGATGCCGGACGTCCATGAGGTAGAAGGAAGCCCCGCCGTCCATCAGGCGCTTGACGTGCTGGATCGTCACGCGGGGGATGTGGGGCTCGGGCATCGGCATGGGCGTTCCCCTTCGCGTCGTAGCAGGCAACCCCATGATGACCTGCGGCCTGCCGGGTGGCGTCGTCACGTTTGGCCGAAACTCTTCGGCCGGACAAAAAGCTTGGCCATCGGCGCGGCGCTCGCCGCTTTGAGTCGGGCTCGGGCCTTGCTAAGATCGCTCGGCCGACGATAGCCATCCGTGAAGAGGGAGGGGCCCATGGCGACGCGAGTCATCCCGGTGGATCAGTGGCTGGATTACCTCAACGGCATCAGCGTCCTCAAGCGGCGCGCCAAGGTATCCGTTGAGCTCAAGAGCGACGCGTTCGGCGATCGCCTGGTCGCTGACAACTTGCCGCTGCTCGGGATCACGCCCGAAATGAAGGGCAGCGAGGCCTGCGCGGTGGACATCGAGGTCGGCTCGCAGCGCGCCGAGCAAGCCGACCGCCTGACCCACTCGGTCATCTGCACGACCAAGCTCGTGGTCGAGGAGGACGACGCCAGCCACCCCCGCGAGATCGACATCTGCGGCGAGGACCCCCGGACCAAGGCCAGGGTGACGACCGTCATCCGGTTCCTCTGAGGGGGCGCCATGTCCGATGAGATTGGCGCCCGCCGCCGCGAGGCCGATCGCCCCGTCTCGATCCCGCTCGATGACGTGACCCTGGAGGGGACGCTCGCCCTTCCCGAGCAGGCTTCGGGGGTGGTTCTCTTCGCCCACGGCAGCGGCAGCAGCCGCCACAGCCCCCGCAACCGCTACGTGGCCGAGGTGCTGCGGCGCCGGGGGGTGGGCACCCTGCTCATGGACCTTCTCAGCCTCGAGGAGGAGAGGGTGGATGAGCGCACGGCGCACCTGCGCTTCGACATTCCCCTTCTCGCCTCGCGCCTGGTCGGCGCCATCGACTGGCTACGAGCGCAGCCCGAGACCCGCTTTCTGCCCGTGGGCCTCTTCGGGGCGAGCACGGGGGGCGGGGCGGCCCTGGTGGCCGCCGCCGAGCGCCCCGAAGCGGTGAGGGCGGTGGTCTCGCGCGGGGGGCGGCCCGATCTGGCCGCTGAGGCTCTCGCCCGCGTCCAGGCCCCGACCCTGCTCATCGTGGGGGGCGACGACGACGTGGTGATCGGCCTCAACCAGGAGGCCATGGCCCTGATGCGCGCGGAGCGCCTCTTGCGCCTGGTGCCGGGGGCGACCCACCTCTTCGAGGAGCCCGGGGCGCTCGAGGCGGTGGCCAGGCTCGCCGCCGACTGGTTCGCCACCCACCTGCCTCGGCCCCGCTGAGACAAGGATCAAGAGGAGGGAGCCCTGCGCGCCGTGTTCGCCTGCATCCTGATGCTCATCGCCTGCGGCCAGCAGGGCTCCTTGCCCCCTCCCGACGCGGGGGCAAGGGACGAAGGCCGGCTGCTCTACCGATCGGACTGGGCGAAGCTGCCCGCCGGGACGGAGCCTGCCGAGTGGAGAGACGTGCGCTTCGACGGCTTCGACTTCCCGTGGCTCTACGGCGGCGGCTGGTGCCTCGCGCGAATGGGCGCCCAGGCGATCTACCAGGTCCCCGATGCCCTGAGCGAGCCGAGCGAGCCCTTGACCTTCAGGCGCTACCAGGGCGCGCTCAGCGCGCGCTACCGGGTCCGGCTGGAGGGACGCAGCCAGGGAGGAGCCGCGCGCTTCGGCGGGTACGGGGAGCTCGCCGCCCAGGTCTACTACCTCTCGCCAACCTCCTACGTGGAGGTCCTCCAGACCGATCGGCACCTCATGCTGTGGCAGGCCGTCGACGCCCCGCCCATGCAGGGCAAGGGCTGGACCCTGCTGGCCCAGGTCGACAACCCGGTCAGGATCGGCGAGTGGGTGCGCTTCGGCGCGGAGGTGGACACCCGCACCGGCCAGGTGACGGCCTACCTCGGTGATCGCCCGGTCGCGACGGCGTCGGCGCCGCTCGTCTCGCGCGATCGCCCGGGAGGCCTGACGCTGAGGGCCACGGGCAACCGCGAGGACTGGCGCACGGTCGAGATCCGCGCCCTGCCTTGACCTTGTCCGGCGATCCGGTTCAGCGCGGAGCGGGAGTGGCCGCGATCCAGCGAGGCTGCAGGGTGACGAGGTGCGAAGGCGCCTGTGCCGGCGGGTAGACCAGAGCGAAGGTGGCCTCCTGAGCCGGGGCGAGGTCGCTCGGGGTGACGATTGCCTCGCGGGTGTCCAGGAGCAACCCGAGGCTGTCGTAGAAGCGCACCCTCAGGCCCACGGCCGTGGCGCCCTCGGTGCCGCGGTTGGCGAGGCGGCCGTCAAGGCGCAGCCAGCCTCCGGCGTCCACCTCGGCCTGGCGCGAGACGACCACCACCTGGGCCGAATAGCCATCCGGCCCGGTCTCGCCCTCGATCGGGACGACGACCGGGGCCTGGGGGCTCGGCGTCGCGCTCGGGGCGGGGCCCGGCGTCGAGGGCTTTGCTCCGCCGCAGGCCGCGAGCAGCAGCACCGTCCCCAAGATCACCTTCGTTCCGCGCATGCCCCCACCCTAGCCAGGCCCGGCGGCGGCGTCATCGTTCATCCTGGCCAGGCCTCGCGCGCCGTGACCCGAGAAAGATCGTACAATGGTGCCATGACCTCCACGACCAAGCCGAGATCGACCTCGAGCAAGCGCGCACATCCCGGCGCCCAGGGCCGCCTCCACCGCACCAAGGCCTTCGAGATCCCGGGCCTCGCGGGGGCCCGGCCGCTGACCCTCTACCTGCCGCCCGGCTACGACCAGGCGCCCGAGCGCCGCTACCCGGTGGCCTACATGTTCGACGGGCAGAACCTGTTCGCCGACGAGGGGGCCTACTCGGGCGGCTGGCACCTGCACCGCACCCTCGATGCCCGCGCGGCCCGGGGGCTCGTGGTCCCCATCGTGGTCGGGATCCATCACGGCGGCGAGCGCCGCATGGAGGAGCTCTCCCCCTGGCCCGTCGAGCCCGCGAAGCCCGCTTTTGGCGACGCCTTTCTCGACTGGGTGGTGGGGCCGCTCGCCAAGATGGTGCGCGAGGACCTGCGCACCCTCGAGGGGCCCCAGCACACCATGGTCGGGGGATCCTCGCTCGGCGGCCTGTTGGCCCTGTACGCCTACTTCCGTCACAACGCCGTCTTCGGGCAGGCCCTGTCCATGTCGCCGTCGCTCTGGGTGGACGAGGGGGCGATCTTCCAGTACGTGGCCAAGGCGCGCGCCGGCGGCGACCCGCGCCTCTACCTCGACTGCGGGGCAAAAGAGGCCAAGGGCATCGTCATCAAGCACGCGGAGTGGATGGCGGATCTGCTCGAGCGCAAGGGCTTCGTGCCCGGCTACCACCTGATGTGGCGGCCCGATGCGCGCGGGGCCCACAACGAGCGTGCCTGGCGCCGCCGGCTGCCGAGGGCCCTGAAGTTCATCTATGGCTAAGCCCCTAAGATTTTTGGCGGATCGGCGGCGCTTCGCCCTCGCCCCTCGGCGCATACTGGTGATCACCCGGGTGCGCATGCGAGGGGCGTCATGGCGAGGAAGCGAGATCCACGGCCGAGCGAGCGCCAGAGGCGCGAGCGAAAACAGCGGGTCCTGGTCCAGCGGACGCCCTCGATCGTGCGCAGCATCGCCGATGCCATCGTGGTCAAGGACCAGAGCCTCTATTTCCTGAGCGCCCCCGACGGCAACGTCCCGCTGAGCGACGAGCACGGCTACGGCCTCTACTACCACGATTGTCGTTTCCTGGACGGCTACGAGCTGAAGCTCGAGGGGCAACATGCCAGCGTCCTGGCCTCGAGCGCGAGCGAGGGTTATCAGGCCGTCTTCCAGCTGAGCAACCCCGACCTGCAAGGGGAGTCGGCCCGGCTCATCCCGAAGGAGGACCTTGGGGTTCAGTGGCTGCGCCTGGTCTCGGGGGCGGATCGCGCCCTCCACGATCGCCTCACCCTTCACAACTTCGGGCCCGAGCCTTACGACTTCTCGTTCTCGCTCACGTTCCGGGCGAGTTTCGAGGACATCTTCGAGGTGAGGGGCCTCGTCCCCGAGCAAGTGGGACGCCTCCTCGACCCCGTCTGGCAGGACGGCGCGCTGTGTCTCGGGTACGCGGGGGCCGACGGCCTCTACCGCTACGTCACGATTCACTTCTCGCCCGCGCCGACCCGGTGCGAGGGGACCAGCGCCGTGTTTCGCCTGGGCCTTGCGCCCGAGACCCAGGCGGAAGTCCAGGTGACCGTTGCGCTGACGGAGGCGCGCGCGCCGGTCGCCCCGGTCCCCAGGCCGCTGGTTCCCCCTGATTTTGCGCTCATCCACGGCAGGCTCGGCGAGGCGGCGGCGGCGTGGTACCAGCACCACGCCAACATTCGAAGCGACAGCCTCCTGCTGGACCGCATCATGGCCCAGTCCCTGCGGGACCTGCACACGCTTGGCAGCAAGCTCGAGCACGAGGCCTACCTCTCGGCCGGGGTTCCCTGGTACACGACGCTGTTCGGCCGGGACAGCCTGATCGCCTCTCTGGAGGCCCTCGCCTACAACCCCGATATCGCCGAGCAGACGCTTCGCCTCCTGGCCAGGCACCAGGGGCGGCGCGAGGACGCGTGGCGCGACGAGCAGCCCGGCAAGATCCTCCACGAGCTGCGCGTGGGCGAGCTGGCGCGTCTGAAGGAGATCCCCTACGACCCCTACTACGGCTCGATCGATTCCACCCCGCTGTTTCTCATCCTCCTGGGGCAGCACGCCGCCTGGACGGGGGACCTCTCCCTGTTCGTCGCCCTGAAGCCGAACGTCGAGCGGGCCCTGTCCTGGATGGCCGATTACGGCGATCCGCTCGGTGCCGGCTGCCTCTCATACCGCTGCGCCTCGGCCAAGGGGCTCGCGAACCAGGGCTGGAAGGACTCGGGGCTCGCCATCATGAACGCGGATGGCAGCCCGGCGACCCCGCCGATCGCGCTGGTCGAGGTGCAGGGCTACGTCTATCTGGCCAAGACCCTGATCGCTGACCTGTTTCGCCGCTCGGGAGACGCCGAGCGCGCCGAGCGCCTGATCGCCGAGGCCGAGGCCCTGCGCCGCTGGTTCAACCGCGCCTTCTGGGACGAGGCCATGGGGTGCTACGTTCTGGCCCTGCAAGAGGGGTTCAGGCCCGCCGCCGTGGTCGCCTCCAACGCGGGGCAGGCCCTCTGGAGCGGCATCGCCGACCCCGAGAAGGCCGCGCGCGTCGCTAAGAGGCTGCTCGCCCCCGACATGTACAGCGGCTGGGGGATTCGCACGCTCTCCACCCTGGAGCGCCGCTTCAATCCCATCGGTTACCACCTGGGGACCGTCTGGCCCCACGACAACGCCCTGATCGCGGCGGGCTTCAAGCGTTACGGCCTGGACCAGGCGGCCTACCGCGTTTTCAACGGTCTCTTCGAGGCGGCCACCCACTTCCAGCACTACCGGGTTCCCGAGCTTTTCGCGGGGTATCCGAGCGTACCTTTCGCAGAGCCCATCCGCTACCCGGTGGCTTGTCACCCCCAGGCCTGGGCGGCGGCGGCCATCCCCTACTTGCTGCAGACCCTGCTGGGCCTCGTCCCCGAGGCCTTCGAGCGGCGCCTGCGCATCGTGCGCCCCGTGCTGCCCGATTTCCTGCAGGTCCTGGAGCTTCACCGCCTCAGGGTCGCAAACGCCCGCGTCGACCTGCGCTTCGAGCGCGATCGCTCGGGGGTCAGCGTGCGCACCCTCAAGCTCGACGGCCCGCTGGAGATCCTCGTCCAGCACTGAAGCTTGACAGGCGGGATCGATTGTCATAGGTTTATTAAGAAAATTTAAGACCCTCATAACAACTCCGCGCGCCCCCGCCCCCTCGAGACAAGGCGCCAGGCATGCCCCAGCTCTTCCGTCGACGCACCAACACCGTTGCACGCCTCACGCTCCTAGCGGTCGTGCTGCTGCCGGTTGCGATCGCCGGCGCCGCCTACGGCATCCTCCAGTCCGCCTACGTCACCGGGGTGGGGGTGCCCCGCGCGCAGCCGGTCCCCTTCAGCCATGCGCACCACGTCGGTTCGCTCGGGCTCGATTGCCGCTACTGCCACACCTCGGTCGAGCAGGCCTCGTTCGCAGGGATGCCTTCCACCGAGACGTGCATGACCTGCCACTCCTTGATCTGGGCGGACAGCCCGGTGCTCGCCCCCGTCCGGGAAAGCTACGCCCGGGACGTCCCCCTCCGGTGGAGCCGGGTCTACGACCTGCCGGACTACGTCTACTTCGACCACCGCATCCACGTGGCAAAGGGGATCGGCTGCACGAGCTGCCACGGCCGGGTGGATGAGATGCCCCTGACCTGGAAGGCCCAGAACATGCGAATGGGCTGGTGCCTTTCGTGCCATCGCGCCCCGGAGCGCCATCTTCGCCCCCTCGAGGCGGTCTTCGATCCCGCCTGGCGGCAGCCGATGGATCAGCAGGTCCAGGGCCCCGTGCTGGCGAAACGCTACCACCTCAACGTGAAGTCCCTCGCGGACTGCTCCATCTGTCATCGATGAGGCCCGAGATGAAGCGCTTCGATATGGACTGGGAAGGTTTGCGCGATCGCCTCTCGCTGGGCAAGGGGCGCGGCTACTGGCGCAGCCTGGAAGAGCTCGCCGACTCGCCCGAGGTGGAGGCGCTGCTTCTGCGCGAGTTCCCCGATCGGGCCTCCGAGTGGGCCGAGCCCCTGAGCCGGCGTCGCTTCCTGCAGGTGATGGGCGCCTCGCTGGCCCTTGCGGGCCTGAGTGCCTGCGCGCGCCCCGCCAGCAAGCTCGTGCCCTACGTCCGGCAGCCCGAAGCCATCATCCCGGGCCGGCCGCTCTTCTTCGCCACGGCCATGATCCTCGGCGGCTACGGTCTCGGGATCTTGGTCGAGAGCCACACCGGCCGGCCGACCAAGATCGAGGGCAACCCCGGCCACCCGGCGAGCCTCGGGGCGGCGAGCGCTCTTGCCCAGGCCTCGATCCTCGGGCTCTACGACCCGGATCGCTCAGCGGTCGTGACGGAGCGCGGTGCGATCGCCACCTGGGAAGGCTTTCTCCAGGCCGTGACCGGCGAGCTTGCGGCGAAGCGCGCCACACAGGGGGCCGGCATCCGTCTCTTGAGCGAGACCGTGACCTCGCCGACCCTCTCGAGCCAGATCGCTTCCTTCCTGAAGCGCTTTCCGAAGGCCCGGTGGCATCAGTACGAGCCCCTGGCGTCGAGCGAGGCTCTTGCCGCTTCGATCATGGCCTACGGGCAGCCCCTCGAGACCCACTACCGCCTGGATCGCGCGAAGGTCGTCTTGAGCCTGGATGCGGATTTCCTCGCCTCGGGGCCCGCGAGCCTGCGTGATGCATGGGACTTTGCTGCGGGGCGCAGGGTCGCCTCGCCCCAGGCCGCAATGAACCGGCTCTACGCCGTCGAGGCGTGTCCCAGCCTCACCGGAGCCATGGCCGATCACCGCCTCGCGCTCGCCCCGAGCGCGATCGCTTCCTTGGCGGCAGCCCTTGCCGGTCGGCTCGGGGTCGCCCTGGCCGGGATCCCCCCCGAGCTCCCCGCGCCGGTCGATGAACGCTGGTTCGATGCCCTGGCGCGCGATCTGCTCGCGCATCCGGCCCAGAGCCTCATCGTGGCCGGTCCTCACCTTGGCGCCGAGGTGCAGGCGCTGGTGCATGCGATGAACGAGGCCCTCGGTAACGTTGAAAGCACCGTCGTCCATACGGCGCCCGTCGCGGCCCGGCCGGAGGATCAGCTTGCCTCCTTGCGGGAGCTGGCCACGGCCATGCGCACGGGCGAGGTCGACGTGCTCGTGATCCTCGGGGGCAACCCTGCGTACACGGCCCCGGCGGATCTGGCCTTCGGCGAGGCGCTCTCGAAGGTGCGCCAGAGCATCCACCTGAGCCTCTACCAGGACGAAACCACCGCTTTGTGCCGCTGGCACCTGCCGGCAGCGCACGACCTGGAAGCCTGGGGTGACGTTCGTGCCTTCGATGGCACCGTCTCACTGGTGCAGCCCCTCATCGCGCCGCTCTACGGGGGGAAATCGGCCGTGGAGCTGCTCGGGGTGCTCAACGGCGAGCCGAATGCCGACGCGCTTTCGCTCGTGCGCGCCGAGTGGCGGCGCCGGCACCGGGGGGCGGACTTCGAGCCCTTCTGGAGCGGGGCGTTGCAGGCGGGCGTGGTGCCCGGGACGGCCGAGAAGGCGAGGGCGGGCCTCAAGCTCAGGCCGCAGCGCTTCGAGCTGCCCGCTCGGACCGAGCCGAGCGGGCTTGAGGTCCTGTTTCGCCCCGATCCGACCGTCTACGACGGGCGCTTCGCCAACAACGCCTGGCTTCAAGAGCTGCCCAAGCCCCTGACCCAGCTCACCTGGGACAACGCGGCCCTGCTTGCGCCCGCGACGGCCGAGCGCCTGGGCCTTTCGAGCGAAGACGTGGTCGAGCTTTGCTACCGGGGCAGGACCCTGCGCGCCCCGGTCTGGGTGATGCCGGGGCATGTGCCGGAGGCGGTGACGTTGCCGCTCGGGTACGGGCGGGCGCGAAGCGGCAACGTCGGGACGGGGATCGGCTTCAACGCCTACGCGCTGCGCACCTCCGAGGCGCCTTGGTCCGACGGCGGGCTGGAAATCCGAAAGACCGGCGAGCGCCACGCGCTGGCGAGCACCCAGCACCACCACGCCATGGCTTCTCCCGAGCCGGTGCGCGAGGGGCTGATCGACGCTTATCGCGCCGATCCGGCCTTCCTGCACGACGATCCGCTGCGCCTGACGACGTTGTTTCCCAGGAAGCCATCGGAGGGCCATGCCTGGGGGATGGCCATCGACCTGAACGTCTGCATCGGTTGCAACGCCTGTATTTCAGCCTGTCAGGCGGAGAACAACATCCCCGTCGTCGGAAAGGAGCAGGTCGAGCGGAGTCGCGAGATGCACTGGCTGCGCGTCGATCGCTACTACGAGGGCGGGCTGGACGATCCAAGGACCGTCTTCCAGCCCGTGCCGTGCATGCACTGCGAAGAGGCCCCTTGCGAGCTGGTCTGCCCCACGGCGGCCACGGTGCACAGCACCGAGGGGCTCAACGACATGGCCTACAACCGCTGCATCGGCACGCGCTACTGCTCGAACAACTGTCCCTACAAGGTTCGGCGCTTCAACTTCCTCGAGTACGCGGACTTCAAGACGCCCAGCCTGAAGCCCATGCGCAACCCGGACGTGAGCGTGCGCAGCCGAGGGGTCATGGAGAAGTGCACCTACTGCGTCCAGCGCATCAGCGCCGCTCGGATCGATGCGCAGGCCGAGGGGCGCGCCATTCGCGACGGCGAGGTGGTCACGGCGTGCCAGGCCACCTGCCCCACCCGGGCCATCGTGTTCGGTGACCTCGGCGATCCGAAGAGCGAGGTTTCAAGGCGCAAGGCTGAGCCCCTCAACTACGCGCTGCTGGGCGAGCTCAACACCCGTCCGCGCACGACCTACTTGGCCAGGCTCCGCAACCCCAACCCCGCGATCGAAGCGCAGTAGCCCATGGCGCGTCAGGAGCCTAATCGCAAGCGCCCGCCGCTCATTCGAGCGGGCTACACCCTTGCCTCGGTCGCCGATGAGGTGAGCGGCCTGGTCCTCAGGCGCTCGCTCACCTGGAACTGGATGCTCGGCTTCGGCCTCGCCTTGCTCCTGGTGGGGATGCTTGCGATCGCCGTCGCGGTGCTCTTCTACCGGGGGGTGGGGATCTGGGGGATCAACATTCCCGTGGCGTGGGGCTTCGCCATCGGGAACTTCGTCTGGTGGATCGGGATCGGCCATGCGGGAACCCTGATCTCGGCCTTCCTGCTCCTGATGCGCCAGAAGTGGCGCACCTCGATCAACCGATCCGCCGAGGCCATGACCCTGTTCGCCCTGGTCTGCGCGGCCCTGTTCCCGCTCCTGCACCTTGGGCGGCCGTGGTACGCCTACTGGCTCATCCCCTACCCAAACACCATGGGGCTCTGGCCCCAGTTCCGCAGCCCGCTGGTCTGGGACTTCTTCGCCGTCCTGACCTACCTGACGGTCTCCTTCCTCTTCTGGTACGTGGGCATGATCCCTGACCTTGCGACCCTGCGCGATCGCGCGAGGCACCCCTTCCAGCGCTTGACGTTCGGGGTGCTCGCCATGGGCTGGCGCGGATCTGCCCGTCACTGGCACCGCCACCAAACGGCTTACTTGCTCCTGGCGGCACTCGCCACCCCCCTGGTCATCTCGGTCCACTCCATCGTCAGCCTCGACTTCGCCGCGGCCATCGTCCCTGGCTGGCACTCGACCATCTTCCCGCCCTACTTCGTGGCTGGGGCCGTCTTCTCCGGCTTCGCCATGGTCCTGACGCTTCTCATCCCGCTGCGCGCGGCCTACGGTCTCGAGGGTCTCATCACCATGCGCCACGTGGAGCTGCTGGCCAAGATGCTGCTCGCGACCGGGCTCATCGTCGATTACAGCTACGTGATGGAGGTCTTCACCGCCTGGTACGGCGGCAACCCTTACGACTGGTCGCTGATGCTCGACCGGATGACGGGGGCCTACGCGCCGATCTTCTGGGCGGTGATGCTCTGCAACGTGGGCGTCCTGCAGCTCCTGTGGTGGCCCCGGGTGCGCGCAAACCCGGCGTGGCTCTTTGCGATCGCGCTGGTCGCCAACCTCGGGATGTGGATGGAACGGGTCATGATCGTGATCACGAGCCTGCATCACGACTTTCTGTCGTCGCGCTGGACGATGTACTACCCCACCGTCTGGGACTGGGCGACGCTCGTCGGCACCGTCGGCCTCTTCTTCTTCCTCTTCTTCCTGTTCATCCGGCTGCTGCCGGTGATCTCCATCTCGGAGGTGCAGAAGCTGGTCGTGGAGGAGGGAAGATGAGCGAGCAAGCCCTGTACGGCGTCATGGCGTGCTTCGAGACCCAGGAGGAAGTGCTCGATGCGGCCAAGCATGCTCGTGCGGCCGGGTATCGCCGGATGGACGCCTTCACCCCGTACCCGATCGAGGGCCTGAGCGAGGCGATCGGCTTCGAGCGCATCCGCCTGCCGCTCCTCGTCCTGATCGGCGGCATCTGCGGCTGTGTGGGCGGCTTTGGCATGCAGTACGTCGCGATGGTCCACGGCTATCCCTACGACGTGGGGGGGCGCCCGCTCAACAGCTGGCCTTCGTTCGTGCCCATCACCTTCGAGGTGACGATCCTGGTGGCGGCCCTGGCGGCGGTCTTCGGCATGCTGGTCGCGAGCGGCTTGCCTCGGCCGCACCATCCCGTCTTCGCCGTCCCCGGCTTCGAGCGCGCCACCTTCGATCGGTTTTTCCTGTGCATCGAGGCCGAGGATCCCATGTTCGAGCGCGATGCGACGCGACGCTTCCTCGAAGCCCTGAACCCGACGGACGTGTCCGATGTGCCGTGCTAATCCTGCTTTGTTGGGCTTACTGCTGGCACTCGCTGGTTGTCAGCAGCAGATGGCCCACCAGCCCAAGTACAAGCCGCTCGCGAGCAGTGATTTCTTCTCGAACGATCAGGCGGCACGCCCCCTGGTCGCAGGCACCGTGCCGCACGGGAAGGGGCGAACCGACGCCTACTTCCGGTCGGGCCTCGTCGCCGGATCCCCGGTCGATGCCTTCCCCTTCGCGGTCACCCGGCGCGTGCTCGCGCGGGGGCGCGAGCGCTTCGATATCTACTGCGCCCCCTGTCACGATCGGGCGGGCAACGGCAACGGCATCATCGTGACTCGGGGCTTCACGCGCCCCCCCTCGCTGCACGAGCCTCGCCTGGTCCAGGCGCCGGCCGGCCACTTCGTCCAGGTCATGGCCATGGGCTACGGAACCATGTTCTCCTACGCCTCGCGGGTCTCGCCCGAGGATCGCTGGGCCGTCGCCGCCTACCTTCGCGCCCTTCAGCTCAGCCAGCGCGCGACGCTCGCCGACGTGCCCGTCCCCGAGCGCCTGCGCCTGGAAGGGAGGTGACGCGTGAGCCTTACTCACTTCCTCGCCTCCTACCTTTTCGCCTTCCTCTTCTGGTGGGGAATCGCGCTCGGCTGCCTCTTCATCCTCATGCTCCAGAACCTCACCGGGGGGCGCTGGGGGGGGCTGCTGCGTCCCATCCTGGAAGCGGCGAGCCGAACTTTGCCCGTGCTTGCGGTGTGCTTCTTGCCCGTGCTCATCGGCGCGAGCGCGCTCTATCCATGGGCGCAGCCCGGGGCCGCTACTGGGTTGCATCAGGCGGCGTACTTGAACCCGCTCTTCTTCATGGGGCGCAGCGTGGTCTACTTCACCGTCTGGATCGCCCTGGCCTGGCGCCTGACGCGCGAGCCGGCGCGCAGCGTGACGGCCCTGAGCGCGGCGGGGCTCCTCCTTTACGCCTTCACCGTGTCCTTTGCCTCGATCGACTGGATCATGTCGCTGGAGCCTCACTGGTCCTCGTCGATCTATGGCCTCTTGATCGGCATGGGCCAGGTCCTCTCGGCCTTCGCGTTCGCTATCGCGGTCTTCTGCCGGCGCTCGGCGCTCGAGTCGAGCAGCAAGCCGAGCGATCTCGCCGGGACTTTCAACGACCTGGGCAACCTCCTGCTGACGGCCGTCATGACGTGGGCGTACCTCGCCTTCATGCAGGTCCTGATCATCTGGATGGGCAACCTTCCTCACGAGAATCCCTGGGTCCTGGCCCGGACGGCGGGCGCCTGGCGATGGGCGGCCATCGGCTTGACGGTGCTCCAGTTCGCAGTGCCTGCCTGGCTGCTCTTGTTCAGGTCCTTCAAGCGCCGGGCGCCGGTCCTGGGGGGGATCGCCCTCGGTCTCTTGATGGTTCACTTGCTCGAGGTCTACTGGCTGGTGCTTCCTGCCTTCTTCCCGAGCGGTCCGCGCCCGAGCGTCTGGGATCTCGCGCTGCCGCTCGCCATCGGCGGAGTCTGGCTCTGGGCCTTCGGGTGGCAGCTGAGACGCCGCCCGCTCACGGACGCACAGGCAAGGGAGGGCTTCGACCATGGCTGAGGGAAAAGGGCACGAGCCCAGGGACGTCGACGCTCGCGCCGTGGGGCGGGTCGCGGTGTGGTTCACCATTTGCCTGGGGCTGATCGGGGTTGCGCTCCTCGCGATTTTCTGGCGCGACGTGGAGCGGCAGACGATCCGCAAGGGCCCGATCGTCCCCGTCGAGGCGCCAGAATCCCGCTTTCCGGCGCCGGGCGCGCGCGCGGAGAGCCCCCAGGATCTCGCGCGCCTGCGACAGAGCGAGGACCAGTTGCTCAACCGCTATGAGTGGGTGGACCGGAAGGCCGGGATCGTCCGGATCCCGATCGAACGGGCGATGGCGCTGGTGGCCTCCCGGGGGCTGAGCGTGAGGCAGGCCGATGGGCGCTAGGGCGTGGTTCGTCTCGACCCTTGCCGCCCTCGCTCTGGCGCAGCCCGCCATGGCCGGGCTGCCGGCGCAGGATGCCCTGAGCGGGGTTCGCGTGGAGCAGCGCCTGGGGCAGCGCATCCCGCTCGACCTCGAATTTCGGGACGAGGCCGGCCGACCGGTTTCGCTCGGCGATTACACGGGCGCCAGGCCCGTGATCCTCTCGCTGGTGTACTTCGAGTGCCCGAACCTCTGCACCTACGTTCTCAATGGCCTGGTCAAGAGTTTGCTCGCGCAATCCTTCGACGTGGGCAAGGATGTCACGGTGCTGTCGGTGAGCATCGACCCCACCGAGACCCCCGCGCTCGCCGCGCTCAAGAAGCGTACCTACCTCAGGCGCTACGATCGCGCCGGGGCTGAGGACGGCTGGCACTTCCTGACCGGTTCGCAGCCGTCGATCCGCGCGCTGGCCGATGCGCTCGGCTTCCGGTACGCCTACGATCCCGAGACGCGCCAGTACGCCCACCCGAGCGCGATCGCCCTGCTGACCCCGAAGGGGGCGATCGCGCGCTACTTCTTCGGGATCGAGTACGCTCCGCTGGACCTGCGCCTGGGGATCGTGGAGGCCGCATCCGAGCACATCGGCACGCCGATCGATCAGGTGCTCTTGCGCTGTTACCGCTACGATCCCATCACCGGCCGCTACGGCCTGGCGATCATGGAGCTGCTGCGACTCGGGGCGATCGCCACGCTGCTGCTGCTCGCGGCCTTCATTCTCGCCATGGGTCGCAGGGAGCGCCGCAAGCGATCGCAGCACCCCTCGGAGGGCGGGGAATGATGAACTTTCCGCTGTTCCCGGATCGGGCCTCGAGCATGGCGTGGCAAGTGGACGCCATCTTCTTCGTCCTGCTCGTGCTCAGCTCGCTCATCGTGCTGGGCGTGGCCATTGCCATCGTCTACTTCGGGATCAAGTACCGCCGCGGATCCCAGGCGGATCGCACGCACCGGATCCGGCACCCGCTCGGGCTCGAGATTGCCTGGACGGTCGTTCCCTTCGGGATCTTCCTGTTCCTCTTCGGCTGGGGGGCGAGCGTGTACTTCGACATCCGGCGTCCGCCGGCCGACGCGCTCGAGATCGCCGTGGTCGCCAAGCAGTGGATGTGGAAATTCGAGCATCCCGGGGGCCAGCGCGAGATCAACGCCCTCCACGTGCCCGTGGGGCGTTCGATCAAGCTCACGATGATCTCGCAGGACGTCATCCACGACCTGTTCGTCCCCGCCTTCCGCCTCAAGCAGGACGTCTTGCCCGGCCGATACTTGACCCTCTGGTTCACCGCCACCCAGGAGGGTAGCTTTCGCTTCTTCTGCTCCCAGTTCTGCGGGACCGAGCACGCCTCGATGGGAGGGTGGGTGGTGGTCATGGCGCCCGACGCCTACGCGCGCTGGCTCGCCGTATGGGAGGCGCAGGACACCACGGCGCTCGCCGGCGCCAAGCTCTTCGCCCGGCTCGGCTGCGCGGGCTGTCACGGGGCGAACGCTGCCGTGCGCGCCCCGGCGCTCGCCGGGCTGTACGGCAAGCCCGTGCCGCTCGTCGGTGGGGGCTTCACCCGCGCCGACGAGCGATACCTTCGCGACTCGATTCTTTTGCCCGCTTCGCAGGTCGTGGCGGGCTACGCGCCCATCATGCCGAGCTACCAGGGCCAGATCGGCGAAGCAGAGGTCCTCCAGCTGGTCGCTTATCTAAAGACGCTGAAAAACGAGGAAAGGACCCGCCCATGAACGCTGAACCGACGCTCCCCGAGCGCCACTACCTCGGCGCTGGCTCGACCGTCCGCTCCTGGCTCCTGACGACCGATCACAAGCGAATCGCGTGGCTCTACATGGTGACCCTCACCCTGTTCTTCCTGGTCGGCGGGGCCGCAGCGACCCTCATCCGCTTCGAGCTGGCCACCCCTGAGGGGCGCATGCTGGACGCCGAGACGTACAACCGCATGTTCAGCATGCACGGCGTGGTGATGGTCTGGTTCTTTCTGATCCCCTCGATCCCGGCGGTGCTCGGCAACTTCCTGCTGCCCTTGATGATCGGGGCGAAGGACCTGGCATTCCCGCGCTTGAACCTATTCAGTTGGTACCTTTACGTCGGCGGCGGCCTCTTCACGATGGCGGCGATGGTCGCCGGCGGCGTGGACACGGGCTGGACCTTTTACACCCCCTACAGCAGCATGTTCAGCAACTCCCACGTGATCGCCACGGTCGTCGGCGTCTTCATCGTGGGCTTCTCCTCGATCATCACGGGCCTCAACTTCATCGTCACCACTCACACGATGCGCGCGCCGGGCCTCACCTGGTTTCGCTTGCCCCTCTTCGTCTGGGCGCTGTACGCCACGAGCGTCATCCTGGTGCTCGCGACCCCGGTCCTCGCCATCACCCTCGTTTTGCTCGCCGTCGAGCGCCTCTTCGGGATAGGCATCTTCGACCCCGCCCTGGGCGGGGATCCGCTCCTCTTCCAGCACCTCTTCTGGTTCTACTCGCACCCGGCGGTCTACATCATGGTCCTTCCCGGCATGGGGGTGGTGAACGAGGTCATCACCTGCTTCTCCCGCAAGCGGATCTTCGGCTACGCCTACATCGCCTACTCCACGCTCGCGATCGCCTTCTTCGGCTTTCTGGTGTGGGGCCACCACATGTTCGTGAGCGGCCAGTCGGTCTACGCCGGCTTGACCTTCTCGCTCCTGAGCTACCTGGTCGCCGTTCCCTCGGCCATCAAGGTCTTCAACTGGACGGCGACCCTGCGGCGAGGCCAGATCACCTTCGAGACGCCCATGCTCTACATCCTGGGCTTCATCGGGCTCTTCCTGATCGGCGGGCTGACGGGCCTCTTTCTGGCGGCGCTCGCGGTGGACGTCCACGTCCACGACACCTACTTCGTCATCGCGCACTTCCACTACATCATGGTGGGGGGAATGGTGGCGGCCTACCTAGGGGGGATCCACTTCTGGTGGCCCAAGCTGACAGGGCGCATGTACTCGGAGCCCCTCGGGAGGTTCGCGGCGGTGACCCTCTTCGTGGGCTTCAACCTCACCTTCTTCCCCCAGTTCATCCTGGGCTACCTGGGCATGCCGCGCCGCTACCACGTCTATCCGCCGGAGTTCCAGGTGCTCAACGTTCTCTCGTCTGCGGGGGCGACGATCCTCGCGGTGGGCTATCTTTTCCCGCTGTTCTACCTGCTCTGGTCGCTCAAGTACGGCCCGATCGCGGGCCCGAACCCCTGGCGGGCCAAGGGCCTCGAGTGGCGGACCTCCTCCCCACCGCCGAGCGACAACTTCGTCGAGACTCCGGTGGTCACCGAGGAGGCCTATGCCTATTCGCTCGAGGAGGCTGACCGTGGCTGATGTCGCGCCGCAGTTCGACGACCTGGAGCAGCAGCAGGGCGCCGATGCGCTCGGCATGTGGATCTTCCTCTGCACCGAGGTGATGCTCTTCGGGGTGCTGTTCCTGGGCTACACCGTCTATCGCCTGCGCTTCCCCGAGGCCTTCTCGGTGGCGAGCGAGCGCACCGATCTGGTCCTCGGGACCCTCAACACGGCGGTGCTGCTGACGAGCAGCTTCTGCATGGCCCTGGCCCTGCACGCGGCCAAGGCGGGGCATCGTCGAGCCACGGCGCTCTGGCTGCTGCTGACGGCCCTTCTCGGCGCCGGCTTCCTCGGGATCAAGGCGCTCGAGTACCGCCAGGATTTCCTCGCGCACCTGGTGCCCGGCCCCGGCTTCGCCATTTCGGGGGAGGCCTCGGTCGGGGCGCAAATGTTCTACGTGCTCTACTACCTCATGACCGGGCTGCACGCCCTGCACCTGACGATCGGCGCCGGGCTGGTGACGGTGCTCGCCGTCATGGCTGGGCGCGGGCGCTTCAGCGCCGAGCGGCACGTCCCGATCGCGCTCGGGGGGCTCTACTGGCACTTCGTCGACGTGGTCTGGATCTTCCTGTATCCCTTGCTCTACCTGCAGGGGAGGTCGTGATGGCAGGACCTACCGCTTCGCGCCGGAGCCTCCTTCGGGTCTACCTGGGGCTCATGGGCCTCTTGCTATTGACCTTCGGCCTCTCGCGTTTGCCGCTCGGGCCCCTCCACCCGGTGGTGTCTCTCGGGATCGCGTTTGGAAAGGCCTATCTGGTCGTCGCCTACTTCATGGAGCTGCGCGACAGTCGGAGCCTCCCGCGCCTGGTCTGGGGCGTAGGCCTTTACTGGCTCTTCTTGCTGTTCTGCCTCACGCTGGGAGACTACCTGACCCGTGGCTGGCTGCCCTCGGCTGGGGAGTAGAGGCGCTAGCTTGCAGTGCAGGCAGGATTCGGCTCCCCGGTGTGGTGACGAGTTGGCGTTACCCCTGTGCCAGCGCTCGCTCCCGGGTCGAGAGTCGCTGCCCTGAGGCTGCAGGCAACCGCAAAATCTGGACCTCAGCCACTGGTTCCCCGGCTTGGAAAAACCCGATGGAGTCTTGGAGGAGCTTCGCTTGATACATCAGGGCTTCGGTCACCCGAGAGACTTGATCGGTCGCCAGAGTTGCCTGCTGGGAGCTCGTATGCAGTGATTCGGTCGCCCGAAGGATCTGCTCCGTGCCGACACGCTGTTCGGTGGTTGCTGCAGTGACGGACTGGGAGATCTCCTCCATCTTGGCGATCGCCTGGGTCACTTGCTCATTGATGAGCCCCATGTTCTCGGCCGCCTGCACGATCGCTTGGCTGGCCAGCGCCTGCTCCTTGGTTGCCATGGCCGACTCCTGCAACAATGCAGCCGATTGGCTTGCCGACTCCTTGATCCGTCGCAAGGCGGATCCCGTCTCGGTGACCAGTTGCGTTCCCTCTTGGACTCGAAGGGAGCCTTGCTGGGTGACGTCGACGGCTTGAGCGATCTCCGTCTGAATCCCTTTGATCAGCCCGGCGATCTCACCGGTCGCCTTGCTGGAGCGTTCAGCGAGCTTGCGTACCTCGTCGGCGACGACAGCGAAGCCCCGACCGTGTTCGCCCGCCCGAGCTGCCTCGATCGCAGCGTTGAGGGCAAGCAGGTTGGTCTGGGTAGCGATCTCGTCGATTACCTCGACAATCTCACCGATGGCATTTGAGCGTTCATCCAGGTGCTGGATGGCGATGCGCGTCTCCCCCACGGTGTCGGCGATCGCCTGCATTCCCTGGATCGTCTTGATCACTGAGCCTTCGCTGGAATTGGCGGTGTGAGTCGTCTGTTCGGAGACCTGGCTGGCATGGCTCACATTTTGGGCCACCTGCTGGATCGAGGCAGCAAGCTCCGCAATGGAGCTGCTGGTTTGGGAGACGGCATCAGCCAGGTCGCTTGATTGATTTTTCACGACGATGACCTGCTGATCCAGCACATGGACGTGTCCGTCCACGGACTTGGTGTTGTAGGCCACGCTCGCGATCGCATGGGAGGTCTCTTCACTGATGGCAGCTTGTTGGGCAACCATCTCGGAAAGATCGGTGCGGGAGCGGTTGAGGTTATCTGCCTCAATTGCAACTTCATTCGCCGTCGAGCGGACCTCCGCCACGATCTGGCGAAGGTTTGTGAACATGACGCTGTGACGTTCAAGGCCGTACCGGAAGTCTCCGTGCAAGCCGACGACCTGCGGCGTCCGGAAGTGCTTGTTCTCCTGGTAGTTGGAGGTGGTTGCCTGTTCGCGGAAGTAGACCTCCAGCTGGTCGAGCATGTCGTTGAGGTGCCAGCACACACGACCGATGGTATCTCGATCGCTCACCCCCGTGATGCGGTCGTGAAAGTGCCCTGCGCTTAGCTTTTCCGCAATCGTTTCAAGCTCTGAAAGCGGCGCTACCCAGCGTCCCAGTGCGACCTGTCCCCAGACAGCCGCAGCGACGGCTCCCCCGAGCAAGAGCAGACCAGGGACATCCTTGAACCCATGGGACGAGAGTCCCATCAGAAGATGGGCTCCCCACAGCGCAAAGCCGATCCAAAAAGGAACCGTCAGCCTAAAGGCCAAGAACCAGTTCTTCATAACTCATCCCCTTATCGGCAAGAATCTTGAGGAGCAGGGCTGTAGAGCCCTCCATGCCAGCTCTTCCGCCCAGGCGCTGCTCTTCGGCCACCATGAGGCGGTACAACTCGCTGACGGCTTGAATGGCGCTTTCCTTGGGCTTCCGTCGCACCGAGAAGTAGCCGATGATCTTGCCGTTTGCATCGAAATCCGGGGTCACGTTGGCAAAGACCCAGTAGAAGCTGCCGTCCTTGGCCAGATTCTTGACATAGGCAAAGAATTCTTTGCCGGTCGAAATGGTGTCCCAGAGAAGCTTGAAGGCTGCTCGGGGCATGTCAGGATGGCGGATGATGTTGTGATTGGTACCAATGAGCTCTTGTGCCGAATAGCCGGAAAACTCGATGAAGGTGCGGTTGCCGTAGGTGATGATCCCCTTGGTGTTGGTCTTGGAGACGATGAAGTCGTCTTCCCGCATGACCTTCTCGACCGAAGTAGGTGCCGGTCTCGTTCTCATCTACGTAATTTTCCCTTTGATAAATACGGCTGCACGGGCTGGCGGAAGTTCGGTCTCCAGCCGAGGAGCGTGACTGATGTCATGGGCTTATGGAAGATAAGCGAAGGCTTTTTGACTGCGGTTTGAAGTCTTGTTGTTTAAAGACCGGCTTGAAACGCCTTGTATTCAATTTCCCTGAAGCCAAGGTCTGGCTGTCCGAGGATATAGTGAGCAAGCCGAAGATATGGTGAGTACGTAGAAGCGGTGAGCATGAACCGTGCCCCTATGACTGCGAAAATGCGGCCTGTATTTCGCTAGTATAGGTTGAAGGATGTTGTAAGTCCAAGTGTCAATTATTCGATCGAGTAGGACAATTTATCGATATTTTTCGGCGAGCAAGACGCATAATTAGGAACAAATAGATCGTAAGTCCTCGCTGTTCCACGTATTGAAGGCGGGGTCTTGTTGTTGAAGGATGGCAGAGTGCGCTGACCCATGCAGGATCCTAAATGGTGGGGTCAAAGGCCGGGCTCAGCGTCTTCCTGGACGACCCGCGCGTGCCGTTCGACAACAACGGGGCTGAGGGCGCGATGTGAGGGCCCGTGGTGGGGCGAAAGAACCACGACGGCTCGAAATCTCGCCGTGGAACGGAGGTGCGGCGATCTTCTACGCCTTGCGGGAGTCCGCCAACTCAAAGGCCACAATCCAACCCTACAGCACCGCCCCCGCCTGCTTCCAGACGGGGACCGACGCGCTCTTACCGAATTTTCCACGTCTGAGCGGTTCAGCTTTGGGTCATGCCTCACCCCCTCGTAGCTGCTGCGATCAGCCACGGTTCCTGCTTTGGATCGTGATCGTATCGGTCGTGGGATCGTAGGTCCCGCCCAACCGGGAATTCAGGGGATACGCAGGGCCTGCGATGCCGATCGTCTGGACGTCCGCGCTGAACACCACGAGGTTGGTCCCGTAGGGGGCCACGTTCAGCCTCATGACCTCGGGCATGTTATCGGGGCCGC
The DNA here is from genome assembly GCA_036704125.1 of Pantanalinema sp. NCBI lineage: Bacteria > Bacillati > Cyanobacteriota > Cyanophyceae > Leptolyngbyales > Leptolyngbyaceae > Pantanalinema > Pantanalinema sp. The sequence continues at coordinate 91,501 of DATNQI010000050.1, forward strand.
CCACCTCGAGGTGCGCCCGGATGCGGCTGCGGATGTCCGTCGCCGGGAGGCCCAGCAAGGCCGCTCGGGGGGTCGAACTCGTTACGTTGGTCTGGTTCACGCCGGGTTGCAGGATAGGGCGGCTCGTGGGAGAAGTTTGGACGGGTGCTTGGATTGGTGCCAGGGTTTGAGCGATGTGGCGAGCCGGCACCTGCGCAGCCGAGACCGCCGAGGGCGATCGCGCGCACCCCACCACCCCGAGGCTCAGGCTCAGGATCAGCAGCGGCAGAGAGGATAGCAACGGGCAGTTACGCATGGACCCTCCTTCCGGGTGCTCGCTAGAGAGGGCACCCGCGCGGTCCACGGTAGGGGGTGGCCCGAGTCGGTACAAGCAACGTGCGAGTGATGATCCCGACTTCCTGACGGATCAGGCACTTTGTCGAAGCGATCGGCGCGAAAGCCCCGCCGAATCCCGAGTCGCAACACGAGAGAGCCACTCCCGAGTGGAAGTGGCACTCTGCTTGGCTCCGTGAGCTGGACTCGAACCAGCGACCCTGGGGATTAGCTCTCACCTGCGCATCAAGGGGCCGGGGCCTTCCTGGCTAGTTCGACAGGGCTTCGGTAAGGATCCGGCCCTGGGCCTGGGCCGGGGCGGGGATGCCCATGAGCTTGGCGAGCGTCGGGGCCACGTCGATGGTCCGGATCGGGGGCAGGACGACCCCCTTCTTCACGCCGGCTCCCACCAGGTAGCAGACGGCGTGCATCGAGCCCCGGCTCGGGTTGAACACGTGGCCCCCGCTCGCGAACGGATGACGGTCCACGAAGAGGGAGTCGCCCTGGTGGGCGGCGCTGAAGTACAGCCCCGGCATCAGATCCAGGTAGAGCTCCCCGCCGTTCGGCCCGCCGAGGCCGAGCGCGGGGTCGGCCTCGCTCGTGGGATAGAAGCCCGTCACTATCGGTCGGTTGGTCTTGGGATCCCGCACGCCGCGCAGGGTCGTGATCACCTGCGCGAGGACGTCAGGCTCCTCGCCGGGCTTCACGATGCCCCCCTTGCGGCGAACCGAGTTGATCACCACGTAGGCCCCGTCACTCGGTGCGTACATGGCCTTGGTCCGCGAGAGATCGACCTTGCCCTCGCTGTCCACGGCCAGGAGGCCGGCCTTGCGCAGGGCGACGTTCGGCAGGAAATCGCGCGACAGCCCCTCCATCCCGTGATCGCTCACGACGGCGAGGACGCCGCGATCGCCCGCCACCTCGCGAGCCGCGCCCAGGAACTCGTCCACGTACCCCGCGACGGTCTCCATGTAGCTCCAGAGTCGGGGGCCGACGTCGGGGCGGTAGGCGGCGCTGCTGCTGTCGGCGAGCCCGTACCACATGTGCTCGATGCTGTCGGGATAGGGGACGTAGTTGACGATGAGGTCCCAGGGATAGGTCCGGGCGCCGTGGCGCAGCTTCGCGATGCGGCTCTCCATGGCCAGCCGGATGGTCTCGAGCAGGCGCTCCTCGGCAAGCCCCGTGCCGCCGTCGATCAAGGTGGGGCCGAGCTTGCCATAGGCGTAGAGGTCTTCGGCTCCCTTCGGCACGAAGCCCCCGGTGGCACGGGCCCAGTCCGCCGCGAGCTCGGGTCGGTTGCTGTTGTCCATGGCGAGCGCGGTGCGGTAAAGGAGCAAGGAAGCGCCGTTGGGGGCGAGCTCGAAGAGGCGGAAGCGCACCGTGGGGGTCACGTCACCCACGCTCACGGGGATGGGCAGGCTGAACTGCTCGGTGGATCCGGGATGGGGCGCTCCGGCCTTGACGAGCACCGCTCCGCGCGCGCTCTCCTTGCTGGGGCGGATCTGCATGGTGTCGTAGCCCTGGATCGGATCGGCCGGGTCGTTGTAGATCAGGCCGTAGAGCGTCGCGGGCCCCACCGGCAGCACGACCTCGTAGGGCGCCTCGCGGCTCGCGGGCAGATCCTTCCAGCCGGAGGCGGGCTTGAAAGAGGCCGTCGAGCTGAGGATCCACTCGGGCGAAACCTTGCCGGTGTAGCCGTCGAAGAGGGTCATGCGATCGGCGCTGGCTCCGCCGAAGCGCCCCTTGGGACCGTAGGTCTCGAAGGGCGTCAGGTGGGTGGCCTGGACCGCCAGGGTGCGCTTGCCCGCGCGCGCGGCCGTGACCCAGAGGGGCTCGGCCAGAAGCGCGGTGCTCTCGAAGCCACGCTGGTGCTCGAGGATGGTGTGCTCGCTTTCGGGCTGCAGGGGGATCTCGTTGCCCGTGATGCCGCTGACGTTGCCGTAGGCGCCCGTCCAGAGCGAGGCATGGCCTGCTGCCGTCTTGCTGGGGTAGTTGGTGAGGGCGTAATCCGCCTGGACGCCGCTTCGCTTGATCTTCTCGAGGTTCGGCATCTTGCCCGCGGCCACCAGCTTCTCGAGGAAGCGCTCGCCGCCTCCGTCGAGGGATACGAGCACGACCCTGGCGGGCTCGGCGGCCTGGGCCGGGATCGTGCCGGCGAGCGCCAGCCAGACGGCGAAAAAGGGAACGAGCGAGCGGCGCATGATGGTCCTCCTGGTCGGTGCGTTGCGATTCTAGCACTTCCTTGCGGGCTTAAGTAGCGCGCGTTACAGTGAGGGGGCGGCTCTTGCGCGACGGAGGTTCCTTTGCACACACCCATCGAAGTGGTCGGCGCCATCATCCGGCGCGGCGATCGCGTCCTCATTGCCCAGCGCCCGCCCGGCAAGCACGAGGCCCTCCTTTGGGAGTTCCCGGGGGGCAAGGTGGAGCCCGGCGAGTCGCCCGAGGCATGCCTCGCTCGCGAGATCCGCGAGGAGCTCGACGCCGAGATCGCGGTCGGCGCGTATTTCGGGGACGTCCTGCACGACTACGGCGGCCGCCGCATCCACCTGACATGCTACTGGGCCACCCTCACGGGGAGTGAACCCCGGGCGATCGAGTGCCACGCGCTCGCATGGGTGAGCGCCTCGGAGCTCGGCGAATACGCCTTCGCGCCGGCCGATGTCCCTCTGGTCGCGCGCCTCGGGGTGATCCTCGGCTGAGCCGTTTCAACCCTCCGTGGGGTGGTATGATGGTGCGCGACGAATCGTCGCCGCATCACGACGGAGGGTCATCATGACGACGGACATCACCAGCCTCCTGCAGGAAGACCGGCGCTTCGAGCCGAGCGAATCCTTCAGCGAAAGCGCGCACATCGGGTCCATGGAGCAGTACCTGGCCCTCGTCGCCAAGGCCGAGGCCGACCCCGAGGGGTACTGGGCCGAGCACGCCCAGCGCGAGCTTCACTGGTTCAAGCCCTGGGATAAGGTCCTCGACTGGCAGCTCCCCTTCGCCAAGTGGTTCGTGGGCGGATCGATCAACGCCTCCTACAACTGCCTGGATCGACACCTGACGACCTGGCGCCGCAACAAGGCGGCGATCATCTGGGAGGGCGAGCCCGGCGATCGTCGCACGCTCACCTATCAGCAGCTCCACCACGAGGTCTGCAAGTTCGCCGGCGTCCTTAGCTCGCTTGGGGTCCGCCAGGGCGATCGCGTCGCCATCTACCTGCCCATGGTACCCGAGGCGGCGGTCGCCATGCTCGCCTGCGCCCGCATCGGTGCGATCCACTCGGTCATCTTCGGCGGCTTCTCGAGCGAGGCGATCAAGGACCGCGTCAACGACGCCCAGGCAAGGCTGATCGTGACGGCGGACGGTTACTACCGCCGTGGATCGGTGGTGCCGCTCAAGTGCAACGTCGACGCGGCCCTGCCCAACACCCCGGGCGTCGAGCACGTGGTCGTGCTCAAGCGAACCGGTGACGAGATCCCCATGCTGCCGGGGCGCGACCACTGGTACCACGAGATGATGGAATTCTCCTCGTGCGACGTGCCGGCCGTCCCGCTCGATTCGGAGCAGCCGCTCTTCATCCTCTACACCTCGGGCACCACCGGCAAGCCCAAGGGCGTCGTCCACACGACGGGCGGCTACCTCCTGGGGGCCGCGCTGACCACCAAGTGGGTCTTCGACCTCAAGGACGACGACATCTTCTGGTGCACCGCGGACGTGGGCTGGGTCACGGGCCACTCCTACGTGGTCTACGGCCCGCTGGCCAACGGGGCGACGGTCTTCATGTACGAGGGCGCTCCCATGTCGCCGTCTCCCGACCGCTACTGGGAGATGATCGACCGCTACGGCATCTCGATCCTCTACACCGCCCCCACCGCCATCCGCGCCTTCATCAAGGCGGGCGAGCAGTGGCCCACCAAGCACAAGCTCTCGTCGCTGCGCCTCTTGGGTTCGGTCGGCGAGCCGATCAACCCCGAGGCCTGGATGTGGTACCGCTCCCTCATCGGCCACGGCAACTGCCCCATCGTCGACACCTGGTGGCAGACCGAGACGGGCGCCATCATGATCACCCCCTTGCCCGGCGCCACCCCGACCAAGCCCGGCACGGCGACCCTCCCCTTCCCCGGCATCGCCGTGGACGTGGTGGACAGGGAGGGCAACCCGGTCGGCGCCAACCAGGGAGGGTACCTGGTGGTCAAGCGTCCCTGGCCGTCGATGATGCGGACCATCTGGGGCGATCCCGGGCGCTTCGAGAAGACCTACTGGTCCGAGATCCCCGGGATGTACTTCGCCGGCGACGGTGCGCGCCGGGATGAGGACGGCTACTTCTGGATCATGGGCCGGGTGGACGACGTGATCAACGTCTCGGGCCACCGCCTGGGCACCATGGAGGTCGAGAGCGCCCTGGTAAGTCATCCTTCGGTCGCCGAGGCGGCGGTGGTGGGCCGCCCCGACGAGATCAAGGGGACCGGCATCGCCGCCTTCGTCACCCTCCAGACCGGCCAGGCCCCCTCGGAGGCCCTCAAGGCGGCGCTGCGGGATCACGTCGCCAAGGAGATCGGGGCGATCGCGAAGCCCGACGACATCCGCTTCACCGACGCCCTGCCCAAGACCCGCTCGGGCAAGATCATGCGCCGCCTGCTGCGCGACATCGCGGCGGGCCGCGACGCGCTGGGCGACACGACGACCCTCGAGGACTACTCGGTCCTCGCCAAGCTCCGCGAAGACCAGGACTAGCGCGCCGACCTCAAGGGTGAGGCGATGTCGCTCGACGGCACGTCACATCGTCCGGGCGAGCGGCGTCTCGCTCGCTGGAGCGGCCCCCTTGAAGTGGGGGCCGCTTTGGCCTTGGCCATGGCCACCGCTCTCTCGGCCTGGTGCGCCTACCAGTCCAATCTCTGGAGCGGTCAGATGATCAATTCCTACAGCGTGAGCGGGCACACCCGGGCCAGGGCCTCCCTGCTCAGCGTGCAGGCCCAGCAGATCCAGGCCTCGGACGTGGGGCTGTTCGTGCAGTATGCGGCGGCCATCAGTGAAGGCAACCGTGAGCTCGCCACCTTCCTCTACCATCGCTTTCGACCGGAGATGCGGCACGCTGTGACTGCCTGGAACGCCACCAAGCCGATCGTCAACCCGCGCGCGCCCGCGACCCCGTTCGAGATGCCGGAGTATTCCATCGCGCAGACCAAGCAGTCGGCGGAGCTCGACGCGCGGGCCGAGCGAGAGGCCGAGGAGGCGCGGCGGGCGAACCGCATCAGCGATCGCTACGTGCTCTTGACGGTCTTCTTCGCCATGGTGCTGTTCTTCGTGGGCATCGCCGGGAGCTTCTCGTCGCTCCTCGGGCGAATGGCCTTCAATGCCCTGGCGCTGGGCGTGCTGGTGATCGCGGCCATCAGCATGGTCTTGTTGCCGAGAGCCTGACGCAGCCCCGCAGGAAAAAGGGTCGGACGGCAGCTGCCGTCCGACCCTTTGGTCGCCAGAGGGGAGGTTAGACCGTCTGAGCGGCCTTCTTCCAGTCGGCCATGAACTTCTCGATGCCGATGTCGGTGAGCGGGTGGTGGAACATCTGCTTGAGGACCTTGTAGGGCATGGTGCAGACGTCGGCGCCCAGCTTGGCGGCATCCGTCACGTGCATGGGGTGACGGATCGAGGCGACGAGGATCTGGGTGTCGAAGTCGTAGTTGGAGAAGACCTCGACGATCTCGGCGATGAGGGCCATGCCGTCCTGGCCCTCGTCATCCAGCCGGCCGACGAACGGCGAGATGTAGGTCGCGCCGGCGCGGGCGGCCAAGAGCGCCTGGTTGGCAGAGAAGACGAGCGTGACGTTGGTCTTGATGCCCTCGGCCTTGAAGACCTTGGCGGCCTTGAGGCCCTCGATGGTCATGGGCAGCTTGACGACCACGTTGGGATGCCACTTGGCGAACTCGCGGCCCTCGCGGATCATCCCCTCGGCGTCCAGGCTGATGGCCTCGGCGCTGATGGGGCCGTCGACGATGGCGCAGATCTCGTTGATGACCTGCTTGAAGTCGCGGCCTTCCTTGGCGATCAGGCTCGGGTTGGTGGTGACCCCGTCGATTTGCCCCCAGCTGGCGGCTTCGCGGATCTCGTCGATGTTCGCGGTATCAAGAAAGAACTTCATGAATCCTCCGTTATTGGGCATGGCGCGACGATGCGCCCCGCTGGCTCCATTGTAGCCGAAGGGACGCACGAAAGGCGAGCGGGTTGAAGGCCCTAGTATGTGCCGGCGTAGGAGCCCGCGGCGGTGGT